>JANPJI010000395.1:0-4461 GCA_031425425.1 Rubricoccaceae bacterium | reverse complement strand
CCCCTCGACGCCCGGGCACTCGACCGGTCGCGGCAGCGGGCCCTGTCGCGGCTCGGCGAGGTCGTCGCGTACGTGTCGGGCGTCGGGTGCCGGCGGCAGCACCTGCTGGCCCACTTCGGCGAGCCCGCCCCGCCGCGCTGCGGCCGCTGCGACGTCTGCCTCGGCCACCACCGCCCCACTACGGTCACGCCCGCCGACGAGCCGCTGCTGCTGGCGCTGCTCGGCCACATCGCCCGCGCCGAGGCGCGCACCGCCTGGCTCCCCGGCGTCGAGGCGCGCCGCCGCGACGGGCTCCTGGACTGGCTCGCGCAGGACGGCTTTGTCCGCCTGGACGATCCGCTCGCGCCGCTGTGGGCGCTCACGCCGAAGGGGCAGCGGCGGGTTGGAGTGAAAGCGGTTTGACGTTTGATGTCCAAACATGAGGACATCAAACGTCAAATCCCACGCCTGCGCCTACCGCGTCACGACGAGGCGCCGCGAGGCCACGAACTGCTCGCCGACCACGCGGACGACGTAGACGCCCGCAGGAAGGCCGGACACGCCGACCTCGATCCGAACCGGCGTGCCGGGCGCGGCGGCCCCGGCGAACGCCGTCGCCACGCGGCGGCCTGTCACGTCGAAGACCTCGGCCTCGACCGTCTGCGCGGCGTCGACGGCCAGCGTCAGGCTGGCCGTGCCGGAGGTCGGGTTCGGGACGGGCGCGGAGAGCGTGTAGCCGGCCGCGGCGGGACCGTCCGCCGTGCCGGTCGCGAGGACGGTCGGGCGGAGCACGAAAAAGCCGTTGTTGATGTCCGTCGCGATGACGATGCCGCTCGCGAAGTACGGGTAGTTCATCCACTGCCCGCTGTACGAGAAGTTGTCGTTCTGCTGGTACGTGTCGAAGAAGGCCGCCTCGGCGAAGCCCCCGGCCGTGACGTTCTGCACGTCCACGATGTGCAGGCCGCTCGTGTAGTTGCTCATGTACGCGTAGCGGCCGACGACGTACAGGTTGTGCGCGTACGTCGGCCGGGTGGCGGTGTAGTTGAACGCGAAGCCAGGATTGTCGAGGTCGGCCACGTCGAGCACGATCGTCCGCGTGCCGGCGGACTGGTCGAACTCGTCGTTGACGAGGATGTGGCGGCGGTCCGGCGTGAACCAGCCCTGGTGCGAGTAGCCCGCGTTGGGGTAGGCGACGGTCGAGATGCGGCGCGGCGCGGCCTTGTTGGTGACGTCGAAGAACGAGACCTGCCCGCCGGTCTGGACGCTGCCCTGGCCCTGGTACATCACGAGGATCTCGCGGCCGACGTACGTCGCGTCCGGCCCGTCGTAGACGAGCGCCTGCGCCTCGTGCGTGTAGCCGTCCGTCGAGATGCAGCCCGCGGCGACGGGCGCGAGCGGCGTCCGGATGTCGACCATGTGCGGGCCGCCGCCGCACTGGTTCGTGCCGACGGCGTAGAGGTAGCCCGTCTGCTCGTTGATGACGAGCGTGTGCGTGTTCGAGACGCCCGTGTAGCGCCCGTTGGCCGTGAACGCCTGGGGTGCGGTCACGCCGCGGAGGCGCGTGAGGTCGAAAAACTGGATCCCGTGGCCCGACGCCTCGGAGCCGACGAAGAGGACGTTCTGGTAGACCCGGAACGTCCGCCAGAGGTTGTTTCCGGACGTGGCCGAGGTCAGCTTGCCGAGGTAGACCGGGGCCGTGGGCGCGCTCACGTCCACGAAGCCGACGCCGTTGGAGAGGCCCACGAGGGCGATCTCCTTGCCCGTCTGCGGATCGGTCCAGCCCCAGACCTCGCTCGCGTTGGCCGGGACGCTCGGCGTGAACGAGGCGAGCGGCATCCGCGCGAGCAGGTCGATGCCCGAGCAGGTGTACGTGACCGCGCCGAGTGTGGCCCGGCCGGAGACACAGGGCGCCTGCGCGCGGGCAACAGGCGCAAGAAGCGCGACCGCTCCAAGGATGAAAACGAGCGGGCGGGCCATACACGGACGCGAAAGTGTCCGGCAAGCTACGCCGCACGGCGTCAGCGGGCGATGACGAGGGGCTGCATGGCCGAGCCGCGTTCGCCTGCCACGCGGACGACGTACGTCCCGGCCGGGAGCGACCCGCGGCGGACGACGAGGTCCGTCGTGCCGTCGGCCGTCCCGTCGAAGAGCACCGCGACTTCGCGTCCGAGCACGTCCACGAGCGCCGCGCGGACGCGCTGCGGCTCGGCCACCGTCAGGCGCAGCCGCGCCTCGGAGGCCGTCGGGTTGGGCGCAGGAGCGCCGAGCACGAGGCCAGACGCCGGCGTAGCGGCGGGCTCAGAGGCGACCGGGTTGACGTTCGGGCGGAGCACGAAGAAGCCGTTGTTGATGTCCGTCGCCACGACCGTCCCGCTGGCGAAGTACGGGTAGTTCATCCACTGGCCCTCGTACTGGAGGCTGTTGTCCTGCTGGTACGTGTCGAACGAGGCGACCTCGCTTATCTGGCCCGCCGCGATGTTGTCGAGGTCCACGATCCGCAGGCCGCTCGTGTAGTTGCTCGTGTACGCGAACCGGCCGACGGTGTACAGGTTGTGCGCGTACGTCGCGACGGGGGCGTAGTAGTTGAACTCGAACTCGATGTTGTCGAGGTCCGCCACGTTCATCACGATCGTTCGCGCGCCCTGAGGCGACTGGTCGAACTCGTCGTTGATGAGGACGCGGCGGCCGTCGGGCGTGAGCCAGCCCTGGTGCGAGTACCCCGGGTTGGGGTAGTTGGCGGACGAGACGCGGGCGGGCGCGGCCTTGTTGGTCATGTCGACGACCGTGAGCTCGCCGAGGAAGTTGGAGCCCTCCTGGCCCTGGTACGCGAAGCACAGGTCGCGGCCGGCGTAATCGACGTCGGGGCCGGCGTACGTCAGGCACTGCGCCTCGTGCGTGTAGCCGTCGCCCTGGTAGCAGCCGGCGAAGACGGGGGTGAGTGGGTTGCGGACGTCCACGATGTGGAGCCCGCCGGCGGTGCAGGTCGGGTTCGTCGCGCCCTCCGTGCGCGTCGAGCCGGCGAGGTAGAGGTAGCCGTTGTTGGCGACGAGCGTGTGGACATTCGAGACGCGCGTGTAGCGCGTGTCCGCCGTGAACGCCTGGGGGGCCGTCACGCCACGGAGGCGGGCGAGGCTGAACACCTGCACGCCGTGGCCGCTCGCCTCGGAGCCCACGAAGAGGTAGTTGTTGTCGACGCGGAACGTCCGCCACGAGTTGTTGCCGGACGTAGCGGAGGTCAGCTTGCCGAGGTAGACCGGGGCCGTGGGCGTGGTCACGTCCACGAAGCCGACGCCGTTGGAGAGGCCCACGAGGGCGATCTCCTTGCCCGTCTGCGGGTCCGTCCAGCCCCAGACCTCGTTGGCGCTCGCCGGCGCACTCGGCGTGAACATCGAGAGCGGCATCCGCGCCGAGAGGTCGATCCGGTTGCAGGCGTAGGAGCCTGCGAAACCGGACACGCACGGGGTGAGAGCCGCGACGAGGTCGTCGCCCTGCTCCGGCGCGACGCCGGCGCGCGACAGGACGTCGCGGCGCGCGAGGGCATCCGCCTCGGCGGTCTGCGCGTGGGTGCCGAGGGGCGCGGCGAGGATCAGAAGGGCGAGCAGAGGCCGGAGCGAGCGGAAGACCATCGGGGAACAGGTGTGGAGTATGGGGTGGAACGGTTCGCGCTAGCGGTTCAGCGTGGCGTCGGGCGTCAGGACGAAGAGCCCGTTCTGGATGTCGTTGGCGAGAAGCGTCCCGGACGGCAGGTACGGGTAGTTGGCCCACTGCCCGTTGAACGACACGGCCTGCCCCTGCGGGTAGGTGTCGAAATGGGCGACCTCGGCGAGCGTCCCGGCGGCGACGCCGGTCACGTCGAGCACGCGCAGGCCCGCCTCGTAGTTGCTCTGGAAGACGAGCCCGCCGCGGACGTACTGGTTGTGGTCGATCACGGGGAGAGCGGACGCGTAGCGGAACGCGAACTCGGGTGCGTCGAGGTCCAGCAGGTCCAGCACGATCGTGCTGGCGGTCGCGGCGAGGCCGTTCTGCTCGTCGAGCTCGTCGTCGACGAGGAAGTAGCGACTGTCCTGCGTCAGGGCGCCCTGGTGCGTGTAGGCGCTGCCGGGGTAGGCGGCCTGGCTCACGATGCGAACGGCGGCGAGGTCGGTCACGTCGAAGACCGTCACGACGTCCTCGTTCGAGGCGAGGCAGATCTGGCGGCCGGCGTAGTCCGCGTCGGGTCCGCCGTACGCGAGGCACTGCGCGTCGTGCGTGTAGCCACGTCCGGCGAAGGGGCGCGCGTCGCGGTCGGCGTCCGAGAAGCACCCGGCGAAGGCCGGGGCGGACGGGGCGGAGAGGTCGACGGCGTGGAAGCCCGGCGCGTTGCACGCCACAGGCAGGCCAGCCCCTGTGCATTGCCGCGAGCCGACGCCGTAGACGACCGGCCGCGCGCCAGGCCCCTCGGTCACGACGACGTTGTGGGCGCTCCCGAAGCCCGTATATCGG
>JANPJI010000394.1:0-7865 GCA_031425425.1 Rubricoccaceae bacterium | reverse complement strand
CATGCATGAGAGCCGGCCGCCGTGCGTATCGTGGCGTTGCGCCGGCCGGACCGCCGCCTCGGGAGCCCGCTCTCCGGGGAGGAACGTCCGGACACCACAGGGCACCGTGCCCCGCCAACAGCGGGGGCGTCTCGCGCGCCGGCTCGCCGGCAACCGGGGCGACGGCACGTGCAACAGAGAACAGACCAGCCGATGGCGGAGGGTTCGCCCTCCGCACAGGTGATGGGTGAAACGGTGGGGTAAGAGCCCACCGGCGTCTCCGGCGACGGAGGCGGCCAGGCAAACCCCACGGGGTGCAAGGCCAAACAGTGCACGACGCGGCCTCGGCCGTGAGAGGGCGGCCCGCCCGAGTGCACGGGTAGGCCGCTCGAGGCCGCGCGCAAGCGCGGTCCCAGATAGATGGCGGGACATCGAGGCGGCGTGCGACCGCCGCCCCGAGGACAGAATCCGGCGTACAGGCCGGCGCACGTCGCCAGACCGCCCCGCCCGGCTCGTCCGGACGGGGCGCGTCTGCTGTTACTGCGCGCGCGCGATGCGGAACGCGGCTGACGTGACCACCTGGTCTGGCTGCTCGCGCCCGACTTCGATGCGGATCGCGTAGTCGCCCTCGGATGCCTCCGCCGGGACCGAGATGCGGAACGCGATGGTCCCACCCGCTTCGACTGAAACGAGGTTCATCGTGCAGACGGCCTCCGGATTGAGCGCGACGAACCCGTCCGCAGTGAGCCGGCCAAGTTGAGGGCAGGGGCTGTAGGCAAGCGCGCGGCCCGAATCGTTGTCGAGCACGGCGAGCACCTCGTCGCCCGGCGCGACCTGTGCGGCGCTGATGTTCAGGTCAACGCCGCGAGTGTCGGCGGAGAAGGCATCGCAGCCGCCGAGGGCGAACACGGCGACAAGGGGAAGCAAACGGCGCATCGCGCAGCGGGTGAGTAGAGCGGCAAGGTCGAGCCGCCATGCCGTACTCAGAAAGGCATGACGCTTCCCCTTTACGCAAGACGCCGCACGCTCCGAGGAACGTGCGGCGTCTGAACGGACGGATCGGGTTCGGCCGTTACGGAGCCGGCGTCGGAGCGGGGGCCGGCGCGACGGGCGTCGCCTGCGGGGCCGTCTGGACGCCGGGGGCGGCCGTGCCGGGTGCCGGAGCGCCGGGGGCGGGAGCGCCGGGCGTGGCCGGTGTGCCAGCCGGGAGTTCGGTCGCCCGCTCCTGGAGGATGCTCCGGCCCTCGCCGCTGCGCGGGATGAAAAACGTCGTCAGCAGGCAGAGGATGAGAAACGAGCCGCCGAGCGTCCACGTCGCCTTCTCGAGAAAGTCCGGGGCCTGGCGGGCACCGAGGATCTGGGTCGTCTGCCCGCCCGAGGCGATGCCGGCGAGGCCGCCGCCCTTGCCGTTCTGGAGCAGGATCACGATGCCCATCAGGATCGCGACGAGAAGGATCAGGACGACGAGGACGTAAAACATGGGCCGGGGGCGGAGCGGGGAGCGCGGCAAGCTAGCGCAGGAGTCCAGCCTGCGCCCTCCCAAACCGCCGTGAAGACGGGCGCGCGGCCCGCCCTAGCGGTCGCGGGCGGCGACGACGGCGTTGGCCAGGAGAAGCGCGATGGCCGTCTTGGCGTCCTCGATCTCGCCGCGGCGCGCCCGCGCCACCGCCTCGGCGAACGGCATTCGGACCGGGACGACGTGCTCGTCCTCGTCCGTCGTGCCCTCGGCGGCCTCGATGTCCTCGGCGAGAAAGAGGGTGATCGCCTCGTCGCTGTACCCGATCGTCGGGTACGTCACTCCGAGCCGTGTCCAGGTGGCCGCCTTCAGCCCGACCTCCTCGGCGAGTTCTCGCGCCGCAGCGACGGCGGGCGTCTCGCCGGGGTCCAGCTTGCCCGCTGGGACTTCCAGGAACTCGCGCCGCGCGGGGTATCGGTACTGCCGGATAAGCACCGTCGTGCCGTCGGCAAACAGGGGTACAACGGCAGAGGCGCCGGGGTGGGCCACCCACTCGCGAACCGAATCGGCCCCGCTCGGTGTCCGGACGACATCGCGGTGGACGTGCAGGAGGGCACCATCGTAGACAGATTCGGTCGAAAGCGTGTGCTCGGTGAGGTCGGGCATGGAAAGGGTGAAGTGGAAATCTGGAAGCCGCCGCGGTTTCCCCGTCGCCTCACAGCCCGAACCCGAGGCCGACGTGGACGCGGCCGCGGCTGAACGCGAGGTCCGGGTTGAGGGCGTACGTGAGCGTGATGAGCCCGAGGCCGGTCCGGACCTGCGCACCCGCGCCGTAGCCCATCCGCACCTGCCGTTCGCCCGCTCGGCCGGGGAGATCGGGGCGCTCGGTGTAGCCGAGGTCGAAGAACGCGAACGCGAACGACTCGGCGTCGATCCGCAGGCGCGGCTCCACGAAGAGCCGGCCGACGGCGTTGCCGACGAACGAGTCTTCGTCGTACCCGCGGAGCGTGGACGCCCCGCCGATGCGGAACAGCTCGCCCTCGTCATAGACCGCCGTTGCATCGTCGCCCGCCGCCCGCCCGCCGACGAGCACGCGTGCGTCCACACCCACGACGACGCTCTGGCGGACGAACGTCGGCACGTACAAGCGGCCAATCGCGACGAGCCGCTGCTGGCGCGACGCGACCGCCGCGACGCTGTCGGACGGGGCAGCACGGCGGCGGACGCCGCTCTCCACCGTCGCCTCGACGGCGAGGCCGCGCCGCGGCGCATAGGGCGCATCCAGCCGGCGGTACCGCAGGCCGGCCCCAACGAACAGCGCGGACGACCGCCGTACCCGGGCGACGCCGTCCACGAGGCCTGCGCCGAAGCGGCCCGGCGTGACGCTCTCGCGGCTCGCTGTGGCCGTGAGTTCGAAGCCGCCCGCGACGCGCGTCCCGCCGTCGAGGCGCACCGTCTGGCGCGAGAACGTCGAGTCGCGGCCGACGCCGTCGAACAGCGCGCCGAGGCGCAGCGGGAGGCCGAGCACGAACGGATCGGAGGCGGCGATCTGGACGGCCGAGCCGAGGCCGGGAGTACGGTCGAGGGCCACGCGCGCCGTCCGGCCGCCGCCGAACAGGTTGCGAAGCTCGACGCGCCCGCTCCCGACGACCTGCCCGCGGCGGCCGCCGGACGCGGGCAGGTAGCCCACGACGGCGTCGAACGCGCCCGGCGCGGCCTCGACCACGGGCACGCGCAGCACGACGCGCCCGTCGGGGTCCGCGACGCGAACCGGCGTCCCGACGCTCGTGTAAAGGCCCGTCGCCTCGAGGTCCCGCCGCACCGCCTCGGGGTCTACGGACGCCAGCGGTGCCCCGGCCGCCACGCCAGCCACGCGCGAGGCGAACGTCCGCGACGGCCGCCGCACACCCGCCAGTTCGACGCCGGCCAGAACGCCGGCAGCGCCCTCGTCCACTTCCACCGTCACGTCGGCGTGAACCCGGCCCGATTCGGCTCGGAGCCGGACGCGCGGCGTCAGGCGCGTGCCGACAAACCCCTGCGCGGCGTAGCGGTCGAGCGTCCGCCCGAGATCGGCCGTGAGGAGCGCGGGCCGGTACGGCGCGTCCGGGCGCGTCGCCCAGCCCGTGGTCACGTCGCGCCGGGCGACCGCGTTCGCCCCCACGACCTCGACCGTACCGACGAGCGCCTCGGGACCGCGGACGACGAAGAGCACACCCGCCCGGGCCGAGTCGACGCGGGCGAGCGGAAATCCGTCGGTGGCGAAGCGGGCGAGCGCGAGGCGCGCCGCAGACTCCGAGTCCGGCGCCTCGACTGTGGCGAGGCTGTCCGCCCCGGACCGGACCGTCCAGGACGTCTGTGCAGCGGCGCGGCGCGGCACAGCAGCACACAGCGCAGCCGTCGCCGCTGCCAGCGCGAGGCCGCCTCGTATCTTGCCCGACCACCGCATGGAGTACGCCTGTGAGTCTCGTCCGGACCGCAATCCTCGTCGTCGCCGGGGCCGCCCTCGCCGGGTCGGCCCGCTCGGCCGAACGCGCCGACGCCGCGCCGTCGTCTCCCCAACGTACCTCCGAGGCGGCCGGGGACACGCTCCGGTACGAGGTCCGCGCCGGCCAGGCGTTCCTCGTCGCCCTCCCCGCCCGCGTCGGCGGCGCACCGGCCGAGTACCGCGTCGTGAGCGCGCCGGCGATGAGTTGGCTCGTGGACCGGTCGTTCTTCTGGCAGACGATCGCGTCCGAGCGCGGGCTGATGCCGGTCGTGTTCCAGTACTCGCCCGCGCCCGACGACACGCTCGTGCTGCTGGTCGAGGTCACGGAGTAGCGTGGCCCGGTCGGACGCAGGCCCCGCCGTGGAGGCCCGGCACGAGGCGGCGTTCCGCGAGGCGCTCCCGGCGTGGTTCGAAGGCGCGCAGCGCGCGATGCTCTGGCGCGAGACCGACGCCGACGGCCGCCGTGACCCGTACCGCGTGTGGCTCGCCGAGACCATGCTTCAGCAGACGCGCGTCGACACGGCGACGCCGTACTTCGAGCGGTTCGTCGCGGCCTACCCGACGGTTTCGGCCCTCGCCGCGGCTCCTCTCGACGACGTCTTGGTCCTGTGGGAAGGCCTCGGGTACTACTCGCGTGCCCGCAACCTCCACCGCGCCGCGCAGTCCGTCGTCGCCGATCACGGCGGGCAGGTCCCGGCGACGGCAGAGGCGTTCGGGGCGCTCCCCGGAGTGGGGCCATACACGACGGCGGCCGTCCTCTCGCTCGCCTTCGGCATCCCCCTCGCCGTGCTCGACGGCAACGTCATCCGCGTCCTCGCCCGCGTCTTCGCCGTCCCGGACGACGCCCGCGCGCCGCGGACGCGCGCCGCGCTCCAGCACACCGCCACGCAGCTTCTCGACGTCGAGCGCCCCGGCCGGTGGAACGAGGCCGTGATGGAGCTGGGCGCGACGGTCTGCACGCCGAAAAAGCCCGCCTGCCCGGTCTGCCCGCTGCGCGTCGTCTGCGCCGCGTTCGCGAGGGGCACCCCGGAGGCCTTCCCGGTCGTCTCGGCCCGCAGGGCCGTCCCGCAGGCACTCGTCGCCGTCGCGCTGATCACGGACGATGCCGGGCGCGTGCTGATGCAGCGCCGGCCCGAGAACGTCATGCTCGGCGGGCTGTGGGAGTTTCCCGGCGGCAAGGTCGAGCCGGGCGAGACGCCTCCCGAGGCGTGTGCACGCGAGGTTCGCGAAGAGCTGGGCGTCGAGGTCGAGGTCGGCGCGGCGGTCGCGGTCGTGGACCACACGTACTCGCACCTGCGGGTCCGCATCCACGCCTTCCGCTGCCGCCTCGCGTCCGGCAAGCCGCGGACGGTCACCGGCGAGCCGATGCGGTGGCTGGCCCCCGACGAGATGGCCGATGTCGCCGTCCCGCGTGCGAGCCGCAAGATCGTCGAGGCGGCGCGGGCCGAGGCGCAGGCCCCGCGCCTGTTCTGACGCCCCGCGTGCGCCGCGGCGTATCCTTCGGCACACCCTCCGGCACGCAGGTGGACTCCCTCGGCGACCTGATCCCGTTCGCAATCGCGGCGGCGTACCTGTTCCTCAAGTTTGCCAGCCGCAAGAAGCCGGGCACCCCGGCACCTGCCCCGCCCCCCAGGCGGAAGGCCCGGTCCACGGCCGGCCCGACGCCATTCGAGCAGCTCCTCGCGCGCCTCGAAGAGGGGATCAACGAGGCCAGCTCCCCCGACAGGCGCCCCCCCGCGCCGCCGGCCGCCGCACGGCCGCCTGGGGAGCCGGCGCTTCGTCGCGAGTCGGTCATGTTCGAGGAGAACCGCGCGGCTCGGGCCGCCTCCGAGGCCCGGTCGGTTCGTGCGACCGCCTTCCACTCGCTCGAACGCTCCGACGCGTCCGACGCCGCCCGTGGCGGGCTGGACCGGCCCGAAGGGTTCGTCCGCGAGGCGAGCGGGTTCGCTCAGGAGCAGCAGGCCGACTTCGATCACATCGAGCACGGCTTCGGGGCCGAGAATCCGTACTCGGAGCCCGCGTTCGAGGCGGCGGCCGACGCCGACCGCCGCAGGTCTGCGCCGGAGCGCCTCAGCTATGATCCGCACGCGCTTCCGGCCCCTCGCGCGGACTCCCCGCCCACGTCCTTCGCCGACCGCCTCCGCTCGCGGGAGGCGCTCCGCGACGCGTTCGTGCTCTCGACGATCCTCTCGCGCCGACCAGCACTCCGGCAACGGCCGTGACGGCGGAACGATCTTGCGGGGTGACAGGACGGCGTCCACGAGGTACGTTCGGGTCCACCCGACTCTCGCCGCGCGCATGACCGAGCCCCGCCCGTTCCCGATGTCCACCGCCGACAGCGCGTGGCTCCGCATGGAGGCGTCGACCAACCCGATGACGATCACGGGCCTGATCGGCTTCCGCGGGCGCGTCGAGCGGGCCGACCTCGAACGGTTCTTTGCGGACCGGATCGTGCCGTTCGACCGGTTCCGGATGCGCGTCGACGGGCCGGCGACGTCGAGCCCGACGTGGGTGCCGGAGCCGGGCTTCTCGACGGCGCGCCACTTTTTCGAGGTCGACCTCCCCGCGCCGGGCGGCCGGGCGGGGCTCGAAACGGTCGTCGGCCGGCTCATGTCCGAGCCGCTCACGTTCGACCGCTCGCCGTGGACGGTCCACATGATCCACGACGTCGAGGCCGATGACGGCACGCTCGGGACGTCCGCCGTCGTGCGCCTGCACCACTGCATCGGCGACGGCATCGGGCTGATGCACGTCGTCCTCAACGCCGCCGACGAGTCGTTCGACGCGTCCAGCCTGCCCGACGCCCGCCCGGCGCGGCTGCGGACGCCCGTCCGCCAGCGCGCGCTCTCGACGCTGCGCGGCGCACTCGGCGAGACCCGCGACCTCGTGACGCGGCCGACCCACCTCGGCGCGCGCCTCGCCGCCGTCGGGTCCGGCGCTAAGGCGGCCGTCGGCCTGCTCACGATGACGCCGGACTCCGACACGGTCTTCAAGGGCGACCCGTCGGCGGACAAGCGCGCGGCGTGGACGCACCCGTTCCCGGTCGCGCGCGTCCGCGCTATCGGCGAGGCGGCCGGGGCCAAGATCAACGACGTCCTGATGGCCGCCGCGACGGGCGGACTGCGGGCCTACCTCGAGTCCGTCGGCGAGGCCGTGGACCGCGTCGAGGGCCGCGCCGCCGTCCCCTTAAACGACCGCCCCCTCGCCCGAGCGAGCGAGCTCGGCAACTCGTTCGGACTCGTTTTCCTCCTCCTCCCCGTCGCCGTCGACAGTCCGGCCGCGCGTCTCGCCGAGGTCAAGAGCCGAATGGACGCGCTAAAGGGGTCCGCCGAGCCCGGCGTCGTCTACCTCATCCTGCAGTCGATCGGGCGCGCGCCGCGGTGGCTCCACACGCAGGTCGTGGACATGTTCAGCGAGAAGGCGTCCATCGTGATGACGAACGTGCCGGGGCCGACGGCCGAGATCCACATGGGCGGCGGGGCCATCGGGTCGCTCATGTTCTGGGTGCCGCAGGCCGGCGACATCGGGCTCGGGCTGAGCATCCTGAGCTACAACGGCGAGGTCCGCGTCGGCATCTGCGCCGACGCGGCGTACGTCCCGCAGCCGGACCTGCTCGTGAAGGCGTTCGAGGCCGAGTTCGAGGCCCTCGCCGCGGCCCTCCTTCCCACCTGACGGCTACCCACCTGACGGCTACCCGCCGTACGCGATCGTCTCCGCGACGCTCCCGTCGGCCCGGTGGACGACGAGGCGCGACGGCGCGTTGGCGCGGCCCGCGGCGCGCGCGGCCGTGAACGCCGCCTTCTTGGTGCTGTGGACCGACGACGGCCGCCCTCCGAGGCGGACCGCCCACCCCGCCGCGTCCGCCTGCACCGAAACCGAGACCGGCTCGACGGCCGCCCCGACGAGCGAGGCGAGACGAGCTGTGAGCGTGCGGACCTGGACGTG
>JANPJI010000393.1:0-1569 GCA_031425425.1 Rubricoccaceae bacterium | reverse complement strand
CCTCGGATGACGTGTTCGTCGAGATCGGGAGCCCCGGCGACAGACGGACGGCCTTCTCGTTCGCCGTCAACGCGGCGGGGGTCCAGCAGGACGGCGTCCTCTCGGACGACCGCTCCGAGGGCGACCTCTCGTGGGACGCCGTGTGGGACAGCGCCGTCGCCCCGTTCGACGGGCCGGACGGCGCGGGCTACGCCGTCGAGGTCCGCGTCCCGTTCTCGCAGCTCCGCTACGACCCGGCCTCCGGGCGGCCGTGGCAGATCCAGTTCCAACGCAACATCGCAGCCACGGCCGAGCGGACCTACTGGGCACCCATCCTGCCCGACGCCGACGGCTACGTGAGCCGCTTCGGCGTCCTCGACGGGCTCGACGGGCTCGCTGCCCCGCGCCGCGTCGAGATCGTCCCCTACGCCTCGACGCGCCTCACGCGCGCCTCGGGCGACGCGGCGGATCCGTTCTACCAGAGCAATGCGCTCCGGCCCGGCCTCGGGCTCGACGCCAAGGTCGGCCTCACGGCCGGCCTCACGCTCACCGCCACTGTCAACCCGGACTTCGGGCAGGTCGAGGCCGACCCGGCCGTGCTCAACCTGTCGCAGTTCGAGGTCTTCTTCGAGGAGCGCCGCCCGTTCTTCGTCGAGGCGCAGGACATCTTCGCTTTCGGAACGGCCCCGGCGTACAACACCACCAACGAGCGGCCGAGCTTCTTCTACAGCCGCCGCATCGGCGGCGCGCCGTCGTCGTTCGACGCGCTGTACGCCGACACGAGCTACGCCTACCTCAGCGCGCCGGACCAGACGACGATCGCGGCGGCGGCCAAGGTCAGTGGCCAGATCGGCGGGTGGACGGTCGGCCTGCTGGATGCGGTGACGACCGACGAGACCGCCCGATTCGTTACGGAGGACGGCACGCGCGGCGAACTCCCCGTCGCCCCGTTCGCCAACTACGCCGTCGCGCGGGCGCGCCGCGGGTGGCGCGACGGGCGGACGCTCGTCGGCGCGTTCGCGTCCAGCGTGGTCCGGGACACGCGGCTCGGTGCCTTCGCGGCGCTCCTGCCGGCCACGGCGACCGTCGGCGGGGTGGACGTCGAACTCGCCTCGCCGACGCGCGCATGGGTCCTCAGCGGGCTCGCCGCCGGCAGCGTCGTCACGGGCGAGACGGGCGTCATCGAAGCGCTCCAGCGCGCCCCGCAGCGCTACTTCCAGCGCCCCGACGCGACCTACCTCGGCGTTGATACCACGGCGACGCGCCTCGCGGGGACTCGCGTCGAGGCGACGCTCGCAAAGACCGGCGGCGGGCGCCACTGGCGCGGCGCGCTCACGCTCGGCGCGACGAGCCCCGGCTTCGACGCCAACGACCTCGGCTTCCAGACGCGGGCGGACTGGCTCACGGCCGACGCCTACGTTCTCTACAACGAGCCCGCGCCGGGCCTGCCGGGCCTCCGCGCGGCGCGCCTCGCCGCCTACACCAACAAGGGCTTCACGTTCGGCGGGAGCCGGGTGTTCGACCGCACCACCGCGCTCGCAAACCTGACGTTTTCGAACCTCTGGACGTTTCAGTTCACCGCCTCGGCCC
>JANPJI010000392.1:0-7496 GCA_031425425.1 Rubricoccaceae bacterium | reverse complement strand
TGAGCGCGATGAGCGGGCTCACCACGACCGTCACGCCGCGCGGCTGGAGGAGCGCGCCGAGCTGGTAGAGGAGGCTCTTGCCCGCGCCGGTCGGCATCACGACGAGCGCGTCGCGGCCCTCCAGAACGGGTCGGAGGGCGTCCTCCTGGCCGGGCCGGAGCGTCCCGAACCCGAAGTATTTCTGCAGCGCCACCTCGACGGCCCCCGAGGCGAACGGGTCCGCGGACGCCTTGGCGTCGGCGCGGCGCGGCGCGGCGTCTGTCGGGGGCATGGCGAGGGCGAGGGCGGACACGAAGCTACCGGCGGCGTCCCGCAGGATGCGCCCTCACGGATGACGCCGTGGTGTCACGCGCGGACTATTCCCAGCGGACCGAGACACGGAGGCGGGTCCGGCCGTCGCCGACGTGGAGCGAGGCCGTGTCGCCCGGCGCGACGGCGTCGAGGCGCGACCGGAGCGCGGCGACCTCGGCCGCGAACAGCACATCGTCGTCGTCGAACCCGCCGTCGTCGCGGTCGGCGACGATCACGCGCAGGGGCATCCGAACCGACAGCGGGAACGCGCCCTCGCCGGGCCGGAGCGTCCGCGGCAGGTCCGCCGCGCCGACGTTCTCCACGACGTCGGTCCGGACGATCGGTGTTCGGAAGTCCAGCGGCCCCGTTCGCCGGCCCTCCACGATGTCCACGTACACGTCGGGCGGGTTGGTCGCGATGGCACCGTCCCACGGCTCTCCCAGCGGGAGCGCCTCGACCGTGACGCCGGTCACGACGGCCGTCGTGACGGGCTCGGTGGCGGGGACGGCGCAGCCGGGCGCGAGCAGCGCGGCGGCGAACAGGACGGCGAGCAAAGCGAAGCGGGGCATCCGGCGTGGTCGGGTGACGGCCCCAAGATCGCCCGCTCCGCGTGGCCCCTCGGCGTCACGACTCGTAGACGATGCGCAGCCGGACCTGCACGAGGTTCTGGTCCGCACCGACGCCTTCGAGCACGATCGTGTCCTCGCGGCCGTCCGTCTCCGTCGGGGCCTCCTCGTCGAAGGTGAACGCGCGCGTCGAGATCATCGCGTCGTCGGGGGACGACGGGAAGGGGTCGTAGTCGAACAGGGCAACTCGGTAGCCCTGGCGGAGGTCGCGGACCTCGAAGCCGCCGTCGATGTCCCAGATGAGAGGGAAGTCCGACGACCGGATGTCGTCGTACCACGGCTGGTCCGGGTTGGAGATGTTGACCACGAACCGGTCGTCGCGGGGGTTGAGGACGTCGTCGCCAGGGTTGGCCACGATGTCGTCGCCGTCGAAATAGAGGCGGAAGTAGATCTCCGGGCCGCCGCCGCCCGTGCCGTCCCACTGGCTGCCGTCGACCGCGAGGAGCGGGCCGTCGTCGATCTGGACGGCCGTCACGACGGCGCGGCGGGGCGTCCCACCGGTGGTCGAGTCGCAGGCGGTGAGCAGGAGCGGGGCGGCGAGCAGGGCGAGCCCGGCGGCGCGTGAGAGGAGCGGAAGGCGCATGGCAGCAGCGGTGAGGGGACGAAATCTAGCCGCCAGAGCCGGAACGCAGGTCACGTCGGCCGGGACACGCTGGCGGGCGAGGCTAGCTTCCGGCCATGGACACTCCGCACTCTTCTGCTCTCACCCGCCGCACCTCCCGCGTCGCCCGCACGACGAGGGAGACAGATGTCACGGTCGAGCTCGACCTCGACGCCGTTCCCGGGACTGACGCCGACGTGTCGACGGGCGTCGGCTTCTTCGACCACATGCTCGTGCTGCTCGCGCGTCACGGCGGGCTCGGCCTGACGGTCCGCGCCACAGGCGACCTCCACGTGGACGACCACCACACCGTCGAGGACGTCGGGCTGGCGCTCGGCGAGGCGCTCGCGCTCGCGCTCGGCGACAAGGCGTTCGTGGGCCGCTACGGCCACGCCGTGATCCCGATGGACGAGGCGCTCGCGCGGGCCGCCGTCGACCTCTCGGGCCGGCCGCACTTCGCGTTCAGCGCGGCCCCCGGAGCCGGCTTCGCCCGCGGCCGCGTCGGCGAGATGTCGACCGAGATGGTCGCCCACTTCTGGCAGAGCGTCGCGACGGCGGCGCGAATCACGCTGCACCTGACGCTGCTCGCGGGGGACAACGACCACCACCGCGCCGAGGCGCTCTTCAAGGCGGCAGGCCGCGCGCTCCGCGAGGCAGTCCGCCGGGATCCCGCCGGCGACCCGCTCCCGAGCACGAAAGGGTCGTACTGAGCCGGAGGCGCTCAGGCAGACTGTGAAGCCCCTCTCGTTTATCCCCGTTGCTGGGCGGAGTACGAGTGGAAGAGGGCGGCCTGCGCCTCGAACACCCACTGGTGCATGATCGTGTCCTCGTGGACCGAGACCTCGCCGGCGATCCGGCGCGCATCTCCGCGGTTCCACCGCGCGATCTCGTCGAGCGTCGTCACGCCGGCGAGGTAGAGCGCGTGCTGAGTGTGCTCGTCGATGGTGGAGATGACGGTGAGGTCGTCGGCACCCTCCGGCACCGCGAACGGCGGCGGTGCCACGGCCTTGGCCGTGGAGGGCTCGGGCACAGGGGGCGCGTAGTCGGGGATCGCGAAGGCAGGAGCCATTACGGCAGGAGCTTCAAATGCGGGCGCGTCGAACGAGGGCATCTCGAAGGCAGGGGCCTCGAAGGCGGGTGCTACGAAGGCGGGCGTCTCGAAGATCGGAGCGGAGACGGGGCGTGTCAGCCTCCCGTCCAGATCCTGGCGGTCGGTGCGGGCTACCCAGGCGGTCTGGGACGGCGGCGCAGGTGCCACTCGCTCGACGGGCACGGCAAACGCCGTGTCGGCCAGCGGAGCGGCAGCCGGCGGAGCGGCAGCCGGCACGGGGGCCGTGAGGTCCTCGAACGCGAACCCCGGCGCCGAGCCGAACGAGACATCCTCGAACAGGCCGGTGTCGGACGGTGCGGATTCGGCGGGCGGGGTAGGCGGCAGGAAGTCGAACGGCTCGAAGTCCGCCGCGGCAGCGGTTGTCGGCTCGGCGAACGCCTCCTGCAGCGGTGCGCTGGCCGGCTGCTCGTCGTACTCGAACGGGTCCACGACCGAGAAGGCGGGCGCGAGCGGGACAACTTCAGCGGGTGGCTCGGACGCCGAGGCGAACGGGTCCACCAGGGCGAAGGGGTCCGAGAAGATGGAGGCCGCGGGAGCCGGAGCGCTCGGTGCCGGGGCACCGGTATCCCAGCCGTCGGCTGTGGGCGTCTCGCCGAAGGCGGCCGCGCGGCCGTCGCCGGTCGGCACGCTGGAGAACGGGGCCTCGAACGCGGCGGGAAACGACTCGAACGCGGTCGGCTCTGCCGGAAACGGCTCGGCCGGGAACGGCTCAGCGCGGAAGGCCGGGACGTCGGCCGGCACGGCGTCGAACGGGGCGGAGCCGGCGGGCTCCGAGGCCGGCGGGAGCGCGAGCGGGGCAGGTCCGGCGGGGCCGAGGGCCGTCGTCTGCTGGATCGAGGCGAGCTGGGTCCGGATCTCGTCCATCTCGGCATCTCGGCGGCGGACCTCGTGGCGGAGCTCGTTCTGGAGCCCGGACACGTGGTGGCGCTGCTGGTCCACGCTCTGCCCGACGGCGTCGAGCTTCTGGGCGAGGTGCTGGCGGGCCGTCTCGCCCTGGACCTGCTGCTGCCCGACGAGCGTCTCGATGCGCTGCCCGAGCGCGCGCATCTCCGAGAGCGTGTCCGGAGACTCCGCTCCGGATTCCTCGCGGGCGCGGGCGCGCAGGAAGAACACGACGCTGGCGATGGCCGTGAGAACCACGAGGACACCGAGCAGGACGAGGGCGAGGGTGGTGAACATCAGATTACCGAGAGACGAGTGAGAGAGCGTCGGGGCCGGTGGCGGTCTGGATCTCGAGGCGCCGCGACACGACGGCGTCCCCGAAAAGGTGCCGCAGCGTTGCGGCCCGGGCGTCGGCCAGGGCCGGGACGGGGGCTGTCACGGCGACCCGGAAGGTATCGGGATTCCACTCGAACCGGCTCGCCATGCGGGCCGTGTAGGAGCGGAGAGCGGGGTCGAGCTGGGACGAGCGTCCACCGAACCCGTGCTGGATGGCCGCGAGCAACTGGGCGAGCTCGCCGTGGAGCGGCTCGTTGCTCGCCGCTTCGAGGCGGGCGATCACGTCGGCCGGGACCGGCAGAGGCTCGTCCGCGAACGTCCCGGAGGCCGCGTCGGCTCCGGCCGGTTGCGGGTCCGAGGCGGCATCTACCGGTGGGACGCCCACGGGCGTCGCCTCGGGAGCAGTCCAGTCGGCCGTCGGCGCTGCGGGGGCCGCGGGCTCCGACGCGGCGAGGGAGCGGATGCCGAGCACGAGCAGGACGGCGAGGCCGAGGGTCGTCAGGGTGAGGCTCGCCAGCGCGAGGACGGCCCACGACGGGAGGGCCGCCGCAGGCCGCGGCGCGCCGAAGCCGGGGTTGGCAGGCGCGTCGAGGGTGGCGTAGCCGCTCCAGGCGTCGGCCTGCCACGAGGCATCGGGGAGCGGGACTGTCGGGTCCACGCTCGCGCCGCCGCGCCGGAACGGGGGCGGAATCGGAATGCGCGAGAGTAGATCGGTAATCGCCACGATGGGGGAGAGGCCGTCGGGGAGTGAAGATGTGTTCTGTAGGACTGTGGCAATCGCTGTGCCGCCGCCTGCGGAGGCGTGGCCGCCGATTTATCTTGCCCGCCGGCCCGAGAACGCGGGTGGCCGGTCCTTCCCCCACCGTCTGTCCGTCGTGTTGCGCCTGCCGCCCCGTCTGGTTCCCGTCGTCGTGGCCGGATGCGTCGCCGCCGCCGCCATCGGGACGGTCGCGGGCATCGCAGCGTGCGGGCCGCCCGCCCCGGGGCAGGCCGCCGACGCCGCGTGGACGACCGTGGGCGACGCCGCCTGCGCCTCGTGCCACGCCGACATCGCGGCGACGTACGCGCGCTCGGGCATGGGCCGCGCCGTGTCGCGGTTCACGCTCGCCGACGCGCCCGAGCGGTTCGACGCGTCTGGCCGGAGCCCGACCGTCTGCGCGCCCGACGACGGCCACCCCGGCGGCGGCTACTGCTACGAGGCGTTCGTCCGCGGCGACACCCTGTTCCAGCGCGAGACGCACCCCGCCGAGCCCGGCTTCGAGCGCGTCTACGCCGCGAGCCACGTCGTCGGCTCGGGCAACGCGACGCGCTCCTACCTGATGACGGCCGGGCAGACGAATGACGGCAGCGCCGGGGGCGGATTCGTCACCGAGATGCCGCTCACGTGGTACGTCGAGCGGGAACTGTGGGACCTCAGCCCGGGCTACACGGCGGGCAACCAGCGCTTCGAGCGGCCCATCACGCACGAGTGCCTCACGTGCCACGACGCCGCGCCTGGCCACGAGACGAGCCAGAACTTTTACACCGACATCCCGCTCGGGATCTCGTGCGAGCGCTGCCACGGTCCGGGGTCCGCCCACGTCGCCGCGTTCGAAGCCGGCGGCGACCCTGCCGAGACCCTCATCGTCAACCCGGCGAACCTTTCGACGGCGCTTCAACTGGATGTCTGCCAGCAGTGCCACCTCACCGGCGAGACGGTCTTCAAGCCCGGGGAAGACCCCGCCACGTACCGGCCCGGTCGGCCGCTTTCCGCGCACCGCGCCGTGTTCGTGTCGCAGGAGTCGCTCGGCGACCCCGAGGCGTTCGGCATCGCCAGCCACGCCGAGCGTCTCGCCCAGAGCTCCTGCTTCGAGGCCTCGCTCGGGACGCCCGCCGCGATGACCTGCACGACCTGCCACGACCCGCACGTCGCCCAGGCCGAACTCCCCGCCGACGCGTACTCGGCCGCGTGCCGGTCCTGCCACACGCCTGCTGCCGGGCAGGCAGCCGCGGCCCCCGTCCCCGGCCGCGGGCCGCTGTGCGACCGCCCTGGCGCGACGACGCCCGCCCTCGCGCTCTCGGGCGACTGCGCCTCGTGCCACATGCGCCGCGCGGGCACGTCGGACATCCCGCACGTCTCGTTCACGGACCACTGGATCCGCAAGAACCCGCCGCCAGCCCGGGCCGGGGGCCCGACCGAAACCGCCGAGACGCAGACGACGCCGTTCACGCTCGTCAACGTCGTCCTCCGCGAGAGCGAACTCGAGCGGCAGCACACGGAGACGGACCCGGCCGTCGCAGACGCCGAGGCGGGCATCGCCACGTTCAACGTGTACGACAAGGGCGTCCGCCTGCCGGCCTACCTGCCTATTGCGGCGCGCCTGCTTCGCCGCGGAATCGCTGGCGGCGCAGACCGCACCGACGCCCGCATCGCGCTCGGCCGGACGCTCGCTGCGATGGACTCGCTCCCGGCCGCCGTCGCCGTCCTGGCGGAGGCGGTGGCGCGGGACTCGTCGGACGCCTACGCCGCGCTCTGGCTCGGCGTCGCCCGGCTCGACAGTGGCGACGCTCCCGGTGCAGCGGCTCCGCTGCGCCGCGCTGTGCGCCTCGCGCCGCGCCTCACCGAGGCGCGCCTCAAGCTCGCCGAGGCCCTCGCCGGGGCCGAGCGCTACGCCGAGGCCGCCGACGCCCTCGCGGTCGCGCTTACGGCCGACCCCGTTCGCCATGCGGGCGCGTGGAACGACCTTGGCTACTACCGCCTCCAGTCCGGCGCGCTCCCGGCGGCCACGGCCGCGCTGCGCCGGGCCGTCGCCCTGGACCCGCGCCTGCAGCTCGCGCGGACCAACCTCGGCACGGCTCTGCTCGCTGCGGGCGACCTGCCGGCGGCCGCGGCCCAGCTCGAAGCCGCCCTCCGGCTGGACCCCGCTGCCGTCGCGGCGCTGGGCAACCTCGGCGTCGTCCGCCAGCGCCAGGGCCGGCCGGACGAGGCGCGCCGCCTCTTCGAACGCGTCCTCGCGCTCGAACCGGGGAGCCCGCAGGCCGCCGCCGCGCTCGCCGCGCTGTAAAAAGACGGAAGGCGGGAAGGCGGACGGACGGAATGCGTACGCGCAGCCATCAGCCAGACCCGGTCCGCATGCTCCGTCTCGGAGGCCCACGCCTTTCCGTCTTCCCGCCTTCGCGCCTTCTCATCTCTCTGGCCGTCCTCGCCGGCTGCGCCGGAGGACCCGTCGACGTCCAGACCGCCGAGCGCGTCCCGCTGCGGCTCGACCGCCGCGACGCGCTCCGCCTCGCCGAGTCGGTCCTCGGGACGTACGCCGGAAGCGGTGCGGTCGCGTCCGGGCTCCTGTCCGGCGAGGGCGACGACCTCGCGCTCCACCCGCAGCGGCTGGACCCGGCCCTGCGCGCCGCCCTCCGCGACGCCGACGGAGACGGGGCCATCGGCTGGACCGAACTCTCGGCCTTCCTTGACTCGACGTACTACACGGGCCACCGGCTCCCCCCGACGCTCGACGCCCTCCGCGCTGAGGCGCCGTACGCCGTGGAGGACACGGCCTGGTTCTCGACCCTCGTCGACGGCAGCGTGATGACGCACGCCCGCCGTCGGATCTACGTGCCCACCGCCGCCCTGCGCGCCGCGCTCGCCTCGTTTGCCGACGGCGACGGCGTGCGC
>JANPJI010000391.1:0-8399 GCA_031425425.1 Rubricoccaceae bacterium | reverse complement strand
GGGCGATCCTGCTGGACACGCTCCCCCGCGCAGACGGCACGCCGCTGACGGACCGGACGCCGCTGCGCGTCGCCCTGTCGTCGGTCCTGATCGGCTACCTCGTCAACCTCGCCGTCCCGCGCCTCGGCGAGGTCGTGCGCGCGGGCAACGTGGCCGCGCGGCGGCCGGTCGGGTTCGCGGCGGTCGTCGGGACCGTCGTCGCCGAGCGCCTCCTGGATGTGGCGATGCTGGCCGCGGCCCTCGTGAGCGTCTCACTGATCTTCGGGGACCGCCTCGGGGCCGTCGCTGGCGAAGCGGCGCGGGGCGTCGAGCGCCTCGTCGCCGGCCTCCCGGCCTCCGTGGACGTGCTCCTCGTGGGCGGGCTCGTCGCGCTCGTCGCGGCCGTCGTCACGCTGCGAGTCCGTCGCCGCCGTGCGCGAGGCGATGCCCCGAGCCGGGTCGCCGGGCTCGCGGTGCAGTTCAAGAACGGTGCCCTCACGCTCGTCCGCACCGGCCGGCCGCTCGCGCTCGCCGCCTCGACGCTCGTCATCTGGGGGTGCTACATGATCATGTCGTACGTCCCGCTCCTGATCCTCGGGATGGCCGACACCTACGCGCTCGGCCTGGTCGACGCGTGGGCGCTGATGACGGTCGGCGCGGTGGGGATGTCGCTGCCCGCGCCGGGCGGCGTCGGCTCATTCCACTACGCGACGATCCAGACGCTCGTGCTCCTGTTCGCCGTTGCCCGCGACCCGGCGACGACGTACGCGATCCTCGGCCACACGTCGCAGCTGCTGTTCTACGCCGTCACCGGCACGATTGCTCTCCTCGTGCAGGGGACCGGCCTCCGGGCGGCGTCGCAAGCCGCAAATGAAGAGCTTGAGGAGGTTCCGTCGTCGGATGAGGCGCGGCGGCATCCCGCGCCGCGCCGGCTCACGGCGGAGCCGTGACGCCTCGTGCGGAGCCGCCGGCCGAGGCGTCGCAGCGCGCATCCCGTGCCGGAATCGCCCTGGCCCTGGTCGCGGCCGCCCTCGCCGGTGCGGGCATCCTCCTGTGGCGTGCCCAGCCCTCCGCAGGCTCCGTCGACCTGGGCGATGCACCGGTCGGGCTGCTCGACACGGTTTCTCTCGCGGGCCGCTACGTGACCGCCAGCTTGGACGGGTCCGTGCAGGGCGTCGGCCAAGACGGGACGGTGTGGGTGGGCACGGCCGACCGCGCGTTCGCCGTCCGCGGCGCGCTCGCCGAGAGCCTGAGCGTCGAGGACCGCGTGCTCGTCTTCGGCCGCGTCCGCAGCGGGCGTGACGGCCGCTGGCTCGACGCCGACGCGCTCACGGACGTCCGGACGGATGTGCTCGGCGGTCCGCGCCGCTCAGGGGAGCGTCCGACCGTTCAGCCGGAGGAATAGACCGTTCGCGGCAGGCGTCTTGGGCGGAGAAGGCAGGCTCCGTACCCTCCATTCGGGCTCACAGCCGGCCCGCCGCCTCCCACCCCGCCTGCACCTCGATGGAGATCCGCTTCGACCCGAACCCGCTCGGCGGCCTCGTCCCGTCCGACATCTACGACGTCCTCGCGCAGCACAACCTCCTCAACGAGAAGGGCGTCCGCGACTACCAGATCCGGCAGCAGTTCCGGACGCTCCGCGAGCACAACGTGCCGGCCTACGAGGCCATCGAGGAGCTCCGCGAGCAGCACCCGTACCTCCAGTTCGACACGATCCGCAAGATCGTGTACGGTCTCCGGCGTCGCTCGTAGCGCGCCCGGCCGCCGGCCCGCCGAGGCGCGGGCAGCGCGGCCACCGAGTCTCCCCAGGGTTGGGTGAGAAGCCGGGTCGGCGTTCGACCCGGTCAGAGGGAGCGGCGGGGCGGTCCAGATGGGCCGCCCCGCCGTTTTGTGTGGCCCTCCTATCCCCGGCCGCGGACCGCGGCGAACAGCGCCACGCCGGCCGCGACCGACGCGTTGAGCGACTCGGCCTCGCCGCGGAGCGGGATCTCGACGAGCACGTCGCACGCCGCGCGCACGCCCGACCGCAGCCCGCGCCCCTCGTTGCCGACGACGAGCACGACCGGCCGGTCCCAGTCGTAGTCCCACACGGTGAACCGCTCGGGGTCGCCCCGGAGGGCGACGCCGCCGTCGAGGCCGACCACCCAGTAGCCGCGCTCCTTGGCCTGCTCCAGCGCGGCGGCGATGCTGGACACGCGCGCGATGGGGATGCGCAGCGCCATGCCGGCGCTCGCCTTGACGGCCGTCGCGGAGAGCGGGGCCATGCGGCGCTCGGGCACGACGACGCCCGCGCCGCCAGCCGCGACGGTGCTCCGCAGGATCGCGCCGAAGTTGTGCGGGTCCTCGATCTCGTCGAGCGCGACCACGACCGGCTTCTGCTCGCGAACGGCGTCGAGGGTCGGCGCGATGCCGGCCAGCATCTCGTCGAAGTCCGCGTAGGACACCGGAGCGACGATGGCGACGACGCCCTGGTGGACGGCCCGCGGCGCGAGAAACTCGACGCGCTGGGCGGGCGCGCTCGTGACGGGCACGCCGGCCTCGCGCGCGAGGCGGCGGATGGCGTCGATGCCGCTGCCGTGCGCGCCGCGCTGGAGCACGACCTTTTCGACGCGGCTGTCGCTCCGTTCAAGGGCCTCGCGGACGGAGTTGCGCCCGAACAAGATTCCGGGGCTCTGGTCGGGGGGCATGTCAGGCATCGGCGGCGAGGTCGGTGAGGCGGGAGGCGATCCAGGGCACGGCGGGCTCGTGCTCGGGCTTCATCAGGACGCTCCGCAGCACGCGGGCAGCGGGTGCGTCGGGCGCGAGGCCCCAGCGGCGGCCGAGGCGCGCAGCGTCGAGGCGGTAGAGCGACAGGAAGAGCGGGTCGACGGGGTCGTTCATGCCCGCCTCGAAGACGGCGTTCGCGGCGGCGTCCGTCGCGGCGACGCCGTCGCGGACCGGAGCGTAGACGACGATGTCGGTCGTCGGCGGTGCCCAGAGGCGGTAGCCGTCCGAGGCGTCGAGGCGCGCGGCGAGGTCGCGGGCGGCGCGAAGGCCCGCAATCAGAATCGGGCCGAGACCGTCGTCGGCGCGGAGAGGGAGCGCGCGGAGCGTGAGCCACAGCGCCGCGGCGGCGGCCCCGGGGCGCGAGCACTCGAGGCTGATCTCGCCGAGGTGGAGCGCCGCGGAGGTGAAGTACGTGTAGGGCGAGTCGTGCCGGTAGTGCCGCCCGACGGCCGGGTCGCGGAAGAGGACCGCCCCGCAGCCGTACGGCTGAAGTCCGTGCTTGTGCGGATCGACGACGACCGAGTCCGCGTTCGCGATCGCCCGGAAGTCATCGGACGGAAACCCATGGGGCTCAACGCCGTGTGCGAGAAGTGCGAAGAATCCACCGTAGGCGGCGTCGACGTGGACGCGGGCGCCGTGGGCGTGGCAGAGCGGGATCGCCTCGGCGATGGGATCGACCGTCCCAAGCCCGGTCGTGGCCGCCGTCAACACGACCGTCCCGATGCGGCCCGTCACGAGCGCGTCTTCGAGCGCGTCGAGGCGCATCCGCCCGTCGTCGTCCGCCTCCACAAGGACCGTCTCGACGCCGAGGACGTGGTTCATCCGGGCGTGCGTGTAGTGCGCGTCGCGGCACACGGCGACCGCTCGTCCTCCGGTTTCTTCGCGGGCGACGAAGAGCGCTTCGAGGTTGGCGACCGTCCCGCCGCCGGTGAGGTGGCCGAGGTGCGCCTCAGGAAAGCCGAGCATGTCGGCGAGCCAGCCGACGGCCTCGCGCTCCATCGCGGCCGTCGGCGGGCCGCCGTCGAGGGCGTGGTTGTTGGGGTTGATGCGCGCCGCGGTGGCGTAGGCAGCGAGCGCCACCGGGTGCGGCGGCTTGAGCATCTGCCCGGCGAAGCGCGGGTGGAAGAACGGGTACATGCCCGGCGCATCGCCCCGCGGCGGAGCCGTCATCCGGCCCAGGAACTCGTCGAGGGCCACGCCGAGGCGCTCCGCGTCGACGGCCGAGGCGGGGTGCGCGGCGACCGGGCCGAAGCCGGCCTCCCAGGCGTCGAGCGCACCGTACGCCTGCTCGATGAGGGCGAGGGCGTCGGGCGTCACGCCGTCATCGGGGCGGCGACGGGCGGCGCGGCGCGGCGCGTCGTGAGCGCGAGCCCGACGAGACCGGCCACGAACAGGCCGACGGAGATCAGCTGCGACTGCGACAGCCCGAAGGCCACGATCGGGTTCACGCGGATGATCTCGACCACGAACCGCTCGGCCCCTGCGAAGATGAGGTAGAGCGAGAACAGCCAGCCCGCGCGGAACGGGTTTTTGCGGAGCATCCACAGCACGCCCGCGAGCGCGGCGCAGATCGCCAGTTCGTAGAGCATCGTCGGGTAGACGCCCGTCGGGGCGGCGATCGGGCAGACCTCGCCGCGGACGAGCGCGTTGAACTGGACGGGGTCCATCGGCGTCTGGCCCGGGCCGACGAGGTTGCGCGGGAACGTCTCGGACCACAGGAAGCCGGGGATCCAGCCGGGCTTGGCGGCGAGGCTGGAGCAGACACCCCAGTCGCCGTCGCCGGCGAGGTAGCACCCGACGCGGCCGAGCCCGTAGGCCAGCAGCAGCCCCGGCGCGATGGCGTCGGCCAGGCGCGGCAGGTGGATCTTCTTGCGCCGCGCGTAGACCGCGAACGCGATCGTCGCGCAGACGAGCCCGCCGTAGAACGTCAGGCCGGACGTGGCGAAGAGCATCCCCAGCGGGTCTGCCAGGAACTCGTCCCAGTAGTCGAAGAGGTGGAACAGCTTCGAGCCGAGGATGCCGAAGAACGCGGCCATCCCCATCAACGTCCAGATGAGGACGGACGGACTCGCCTCGACGGTCCGCTCGCGGCCCTTGGCGTCCTTCGTCTTCGTCTGCACCGGCCCGATCAGGCCGCCGGCGTACATCCGGTCCAGTTCGCGCCGCGTCATCGCCGTCGCGGTGAGGATCGCGAGGGCGACCATCAGGCCGAACGTGTAGAGCGGGAGCGGGAAGTCGAACCCGAACAGGTCGCGGGTGAGGTCGCTGAGGCGAGGGTACATCGGGGAGGGTCGGGCAGAACGGGAGGACCGGACGCTCGGCCCGTTTCGGAAACGTACGCCGCCGCGTCAGCGCGGAGCGGGGCGCGCGTCGCCGAGGTGCGCGGCGAGGGCGTCGAGCGCGATGGGCTCCTGGGTGAAGGCACCGAGGTCGCGGTCACTCACGGTCCCCGCGGGGATCTCGTCGTCGCCGACGACGAGGGCGAAGCGGGCACCGGACCGGTCGGCTGCCTTCATCTGGGCCTTCATAGACCGCCCGCCGAGAGCGACCTCGACGTGCAGGCCGGCCGTGCGGAGCGTCTCGGCCAGCCCCAGCGAGGCACGCGTCGCCGCGTCGCCGAGCGCGACGACGAACGCATCGGGCCGAGGCGCCTCGGGAAGCGTGACGCTCTGGGCGTCGAGCGCGAGGAAGAGCCGCTCGATGCCGGCCGCAAACCCGACGGCCGGGACGGGCCCTTTCGCGCCGACCGCCTCGGCGAGGCCGTCGTAGCGGCCGCCTGCGCCGAGCGCGCTCTGCGAACCGAGCGCGTCGGACTCCAGCTCGAAGACGGTCCGGGTGTAGTAGTCCAGCCCGCGGACGAGCGTGTGGTCCTCAACGTACGGGATAGCGAGCGCGTCCAGAAGCGACTTCACCTCGGCGTAGTGGTCCGCCGCTGCCGGCCCCACGAAGTCCGGCAGGCGGGGGGCTCCGTCGAGGAGCGCGCGCTCGGCGGGGTCCTTGGTGTCGAGCAGACGGAGCGGGTTGGCGTCGAGGCGGTGGCGGCTCGTCTCCGAGAGGGCGTCGGCGTGGGGGGCGAGGTGTTCGCGGAGGGCGTCGCGGTAGCGCGGGCGGTCCGCAGCGTCGCCGAGCGTGTTGAGCCGCAGGCGCGTCCCGGTGATGCCGAACGCGCTGTAGACGGCCCGCATGCACGCGATCGTCTCGGCGTCCGCCCGGGCGTCTTCCGTCCCGAGCAGCTCGGTCCCGAACTGGTGGAACTGGCGGAAGCGGCCCTTCTGCGGGCGCTCGGCGCGGAAGCACGGGCCGACGTAGTAGAGCCGCTGCGGGCTCTTCGCGCCGAGGAGGCTGTGCTGGAGCACGGCCCGCATGACCGGCGCGGTGACCTCGGGCCGGAGGACGTACGTCTCGCGTGCCCGCTCGACGGTGAACATCTCCTTGCTCACGATGTCGGTCGTCCCGCCGACGCCGCGAGCGACGAGTTCGACCGGCTCCAGGATGGGCGTCCGGATCTCCTCGAACGCGTACCGCTCCATCACGCCGCGCACGGTCGCCTCGACGTGGCGCCACGCCGCGGAGCCCGCCACGCGCGAGCCGCCGCTCTCGTGAGACTCGGGGAGGACGTCGAACGTGCCGCGAATGGACTGGAACATCGAGTTTCGGACGGTGGCCGATGGAATACGGCCCGTGGCAGAGGCGCCGTCGGCATTGAGCGCGTCAGCCCATCGCCGCTTCCGCGTCGGAGAGGACGGTGCAGAAGTCGGCGGGGTCGGTCGCCGCGAGGAGGCGCTCGCGGACGGCCGCGGCGCTCATCAGGCGCGAGACGCGGCTGAGCAGGCGGACGTGTGCGCCGGGGTCGCTGTCGGGTCCGGCGAGCAGGAGCACGAGGCGGACCGGCTCGCCGTCGAGCGCTTCGAAGTCGACCGGCGCGGCCAGCGTGGCGAAGGCGGCAACCGTCTCGCGGACGGCCGCGCTGCGGGCGTGGGGGAGCGCGAGCCCACCGCCGACGCCCGTCGACAGCATCGCCTCGCGCGCCTCGACATCGGCAAGGAGCTGCGCGGCGTCCGTCACCGCCGGAGAGGTCGCCGCAAGTGCGACGACGCGGCGCAGCACGTCGGCCTTCGTGGATGCGTCGAGGCCGACGTGGACGCGGTCGGGCGTCAGCAGAGACGAGAGCGGTCGGTCGGTCGGCATACGGGGCGCGGGCGTCCGGCAAGATACCGGGGCCGAGAGGCCTGCCGGTGTGCAGCTACGGCGCAAAGGAGCGCAAGAGCACAGGCGTGCAGGAGCGCAAGCGGCGAAAAGGTCTTGCGTTCCTGCGCTCTTCCCATCCTGCGTTCCTACCGCTCCTCCCCACCGCCCTCCACGGTTCGGATCCGGTCGATCACGTACGCCATGTCCGCAGGCAGCGGCGCCTCGAAGTCCATCTCCTCGCCCGTCGTCGGGTGCGTGAAGCCGAGCGTGTGCGCATGGAGCGCCTGCCGCGGGAGGGCGGTGAGGAGGTTGTGGACGAACGCCTTGCGCGAGCCCTCCGCGGGGCCGTAGTGGATCCGGTCGCCGTCGTACGTCCGGTCTCCGAAGATGGGGTGGCCGAGGGCGCGGGCGTGGACCCGGATCTGGTGCGTGCGGCCCGTCTCCAGGCGGAAGCGGACGAGGGCGAACGAGCCGAGCGGCTCGACGGTCTCGTAGTTGGTCGCGGCCCACTTGCCGAGCGCCTCCGAGACGACCGCGATGCGCTTGCGGTCGCGCGGGCTCCGCCCGAGGAACGTCTCGATGCGGCCGTCGGCAGGATCCGGCTCGCCCCAGACGAGCGCGAGGTAGCGGCGCCGCGTCGTCCGGTCGGCGAACTGCTTCGAGAGGGCCGCCGCGGCGACGTCCGTCTTGGCGACGACCATGAGGCCCGTCGTGTCGCGGTCGAGGCGGTGGACGAGGCCGGGGCGGACGGTCGGGTCGCCCGCGAAGCGCGGGCCGGCGGTCGCCGTCGAGAGGCCGAGCGCGGGCGCGGCTTCGTCGTCGCCGTCCTCGTCGCCCTCGTCGTCGGCGAGGTCCTCGGCGCGGAGCGGGCCCGCCCCGACGTGGTGCAGGAGCGCGTTGACGAGCGTCCCGGACCGGTGCCCGAAGGCGGGGTGGACGACCATGCCGGCCGGTTTGTCCACGACCATCAGCGTGTCGTCCTCGTAGACGATCGACAGCGGGATGTCCTCGGGGACGATGTCGATCGGCGGCGGCTTCATGAGCCGGCACGCGATGCGGTCGCCGGGCTGGACCGGCGTCGACACCTTCGCCACGGCCACTCCGTTCACGTCCACACACCCGTCGCGGACGGCGCGCTGCACCTTGGCGCGCGTCGCGTTGGGGAGCTTGTCGGTGAGGTACACGTCGATGCGCACCGGCGACTGGCCCGGCGGGACGTCGAGCGTCACGAGCGTCTCGACCTTGTCGGGCTCGTTCGACGTCGGGTGGCTGTTCTTGAGCGGTGTCACGCGGTGGAGACCTGAATGGGAGACGTGTGGCCGGCGCGGGCGAATGCCCCCACGGCGTCGAGCGCCCGGTCGACGTCTTCGGGGCGGGTGTGAGCGTGGGGCGCGAAGCGGAGCTTGCGGCTCCGCGACGACACGGCGACGCCGTGCGCGGCGAGGTGCGCGTGGAGCCCCTCGGGG
>JANPJI010000390.1:0-3309 GCA_031425425.1 Rubricoccaceae bacterium | reverse complement strand
GCGCCTGCTGACGGCCGTCCAGGTCTCGGTCGTGGCCGTGCTGTTCTCGAAAACGGCCTCGCGCGCGCCCGACCGCGTCCTGGCGACGGTCGGGCGGACAGCCCGCGTCGTCGGCGCCACGACGGCGCTGGCCGGGGTCGTCCTCTTCGCCGCCGGGCCGACGCTGCTCCGGGTGCTCTACGGGCCGGACTTCGTCGCCGCAGCGACGCTCCTGCGGCTGCTCGTCGTCGAGGTCGTCCTCGGGAGCCTCGTCTCCGTGCTGGCGCAGAGCTTCATGGCGCTGGGGCGGCCCGGGTGGGTCTCCACCTTCCAGACGGTCGGGCTGGCCCTCAACGTCCCGCTGCTGCTCGTGCTCGTCCCGCGGTTCGGGCTCGTCGGGGCCGGGGTGGCGCTGCTAACGGCCACGTCGGTCCGCTTCGTGGCCGTCCTCGCGGCCTACCCGCTCGTCCTCAAGGCGCCGCCGCCATCGCTCGTCCTCACGGGGGCCGACGTCCGCGCCCTCCGTCAGTCGCTCACGCCTGCTCTCCGACCCGCTCCATGACGCCCACCCTCCTCGCGCCGGCCCCGCCCGCGCAGCGCCGCCCGTCTTGGGCTCCACGCCCCGAGCGCTCTGCCGCGCCGACGCGCTACGAGCACGCGCTGGACGCCGCGGGCGGGCTCGCCGCGGTCATGGCCGGGGCGTCGCGGCACGCCCGACAGGCGGCAGCGCCGCGCGACGAGCGCGAGCGGACCGTCGTGGACGTCTCCGCCGGCGTGGCCGGGCCGGCGCTCACGGCGTGGGTGCTGTGGCTCATGCGGCAGGCGCAGCGCGATGGCGTCCGCCGCCTCTACTTCCTCAGCCGCGACGGGCAGATCCTGCTCGATGTCGCGCGGCGCCTCGAGCGGACGCTGCGGACCGGCCTCGACCTCCGCTACCTCTACGGGAGCCGGCGGGCGTTCTACCTCGCCGGAAACCCCGAGCGGACGCTCGCCGACGCGGCGCACATGGAGGTCTGCACGGCCGACGAACTGGCCGCGGCGCTCGGGCTCCCCGTCGGGCGGCTGGTCGAACTCGCGCCCGGGCTGGGCCGCGCCGACGGGCGCCCGCCCGACGCCCGCGCGTGGAGCCGGCTGGCGGAGGCGCTCCGCGGCGACGCGTTCGCGGCGGCTGTGGCCGAGTCCGCCGCCGCGACCCGGCAGGCGCTCCTCGCCTACCTCGACCAGGAGGACTGGAACGACGGCACGCCGTCCGCCCTCGTCGACGTGGGCTGGCGCGGGACGAGCGCGCGCGCCCTCGCCGAGGCCCTCCCGGCCGGGTGCTCCATGCCCGAGCAACTCTACTACTTCGGCCTATTGGAGGACGCCCACGAGAAGGCCGGCCCCGACCTCGCGCCCGCGATGGCGGCGTGGTTCTTCGACGCCGCCCGGGGGACGGGGCGCCTCCCGTACATGCGCGGGACGATCAGCCTCGTCGAGCTCTTCTGCTCGGGCGACCACGGGCCCGTCCTGGGGTTCGCCGTCGAGGGCGGTGTGGCTGGCCCGGTTTTCGGCGGCGAGCGCTCGGCCGCAGCGCCGTGGGGGCTCGACCTCGTGCGCCGGACCGTCTCGGCCTTCGCCGACGCCGCCTCGGCCGCCCTCGCGAACGGCGAGGCGGACCCGGAGGCGGACGTCCGCGCCGCCGTGGACGATGTGCTGCGGGCGTTCTGGCTCCACCCGACGCAGGCGGAGGCGCGGCACTGGGGCTCGTTCCCCGTCGAGTGCTCGTTCTCGAGCGCGCTCAGCTACCCGCTCGCGTCGCCGCTCGGGGCTCGCTCGCTCGTGCGCCTGTTCCGCCGGGGCGGCCTCCGTCCGCGCGCGAGCTGGGGTGAGGGCACGGCGGCCCTGAGCGCGTGGCCCGTCCGCGCCGCGCTGCACGTCGGATGGCGGGTGCGCGACGGGCTCCGCCGGCTCCGCGCGCCCCGCGAATGATGACAGGCCGCGCGAGTGAACGCCCGGGGCGGCGGCAGGGCCGAGTCCTTGCGGTCCGGCCCGTCTGACCGGCACCGCATCACCCCCGCCCGCATGCTCCACTCCGTCTCCCTGGCCCGGCCGTCTGCGCCTGCGCCGCCTGTCCCGTCGTCCCCCACGCGGGGAGCGGGCGCGCTCCTGCTCGGGCTGGCGGCCGCCCTCCCGGCGCTCGTCCTCTACGCCCTCCTCTACGCCGACGAACAGGGGCAGCAGTCGGTGTTCGTGCCCGGGGTGGCCGCAGCGTACCTCCTCGAGTTCGGTCTGACCGTGGGGCTGTTCCTCTGCCCGCTCGCCGTGCTCCCGCTCCGCACGCGGGCGTACGCCGCCCTCGCAGGCACGGGGATGGTGCTGCTGCTGGCGGCCAACCTCGTGCACGTGCTGGAGTACGGCGAACTCCTCAGCGTCGGCGCCATCGACGCGCTCGCCCGCACCAATCTTCGGGAGTCGACGGAGTATGCGGCTGGGCGGAGCGGGACGTTCGGGGGGGCGCTCGCCGGCATGGCCGCGCTGGCAGTGGCCATGGCGCTCCTCGTCCGCGGCATCCCCCGGAGCCATCGCCTGGGCACGCGCGCGCGGTTCGTACTGGGGGGGCTCGGCCTGCTCGCTGTCGGCTTTGCGCTCCACCACCCGCGCCGGCTCCTCCCGACGGCGGCGATGAAGAACGTCTACGCATACGCCCAGTACCGGCGGCACTATGAGGCGATTCAGGTGGAGCGAGCGGCGTTCCGCTTCGGGGCCGAGCGGCGGGTGGCGGTCGGCGAGCCGGAGGTGTACGTCCTCGTTATCGGGGAGGCGGTTCGGCGCGACCACCTCCCGCAGTACGGGTACTCGAGGGACACCATGCCGCGCGTCCGCCGCCTCGCCTCGACGGTGGTGTTCGAGGACGTCGTGAGCACTGCTTCGGCGACACAGTTCGCGGTGAAGGCGATGCTGACGCCGGCGTCGGCGCGCGAGGTGTGGGGCTACGCCGGGAAGTCCGTCGTCGCCCTCGCCGGGGAAGTAGGGTTCTCGACGTCCTGGATCTCGAACCAGGACCGCACCGGCGACCAGGAAATCGTCCTGATGGCGGACGAGGCCGGGGAGGTCCACTTCACGAACCATAGCTGGTCCGCTGGAGGCCGCTACGACGAGGCCGTGCTGCCGGTGTTGGACCAGGTGCTGCGTGGGCCGGCCACGCGGAAGTTCGTCGTCGTGCACCTCGTCGGGAGCCACGACATGTACAGCCGCCGCTATCCCCCGTCCTTCCGCGTCTTCCCCGCCGTGGGCGCCCCCCGGCCCCCCACCCCGGCGGGGCTCACCCCGGTCCAGCAGGCCATCGTGGAC
>JANPJI010000389.1:0-1568 GCA_031425425.1 Rubricoccaceae bacterium | reverse complement strand
TCCACGCCGCGCCGAGGCGGAGGGCGAGCCGGTCGGCGACGTCGAAGCCGGCGTTGTGGCGCGAGCCGGCGTAGCGCGCGCCGGGGTTGCCCAGCCCGACGACCACGAGGTGAGGTCCGGGGTCACCCGGCGGGCGCGCCGCAAGCGGGCGCGAGGCGGGCGGCTCGGACGGCGAGCCGAAGAGGCGCGAGAAGAGAGACATGTCGGGAGACCGCACGCGGCAGCCGGGCACGAGAGCGGGGACGCGGGGCTGCCCCGGCGTCCCCGCTCCATGTTCTGCAGACCCTGCGTTGAGGGATCAGGCGTCGTCGCCCTCCGCCGCCGCCGCGGCCGCGGTAGAGTCAGCCGACTGCTCGGCCGCCGTCTCGGCGTCGGACGCCTCGATGTCGGCCCCGAGCGAACTCATCGAGACCGTCGCGAGGACGAGGTCGCCGTCCGTGAGCACCTCGGTGCCCTCGGGCAGGATGAGGTCGCGGACGTGGAACGTGTCGCCCACGGCGAGGCCCGACACGTCGGCGTCGAGGTGGCCGGGGAGGTCCTTCGGGAGCGCGCGGATCTCGACGAGGTGGATCGGCTGGGCGAGCTCGGCCCCGTCGCGGACGGCGGCCGGCGTGCCGACGAGCACGACCGGGACGGTCGTCGTGAACGTCTCGCCGGCCGTGAGCGCCTGGAAGTCGACGTGCCACGGGCGCTCGGTCACCGGGTGGAAGACGACCTCCTTGACGATTGCGTCCAGCGTCTCGCCGCCGAAGGCGATAGACACGCGGTGCTGCTCGGTCGTGTGGATGAGCGGGCGCAGCGCGAGGGTCTCGACCGAGAAGTGGACCGGTGCGGTGTGCGAGCCGTAGAGCACGCACGGCACGAGGCCGGCCTTGCGCGTCGCCTTGACGCCTTTCTTGCCGGTCTCGCGCTCGGCGACGGTGAGGGTGAGGGTATCCATCGGGGGTTCGGGGTTCGGGGAAACGGGAGTCGGGTCCGAGACGAGGGGCCGGGGTCCCCTGCGCCTCGTGCCGGCGTTAGTCGACGAAGAGGGTCGAGAGAGACTCGTCGGCCGAGATCCGGTGGATGGACTCGGCGAAGAGGTCGGCGACCGAGATGACCTCGATCTTGGGGATCTGGCGGCTCAGCGGCACCGAGTCGGTGACGACCATCCGCGAGATCGGGCTGGCCTCGATGCGGTCGAACGCCGGCCCCGAGAGGACGGCGTGCGTGCAGAAGGCGCGGACGTCGAGCGCGCCGGCCTCGTGGAGGGCGGCGGCGGCCGAGGCGAGCGTGCCGGCGGTGTCGCAGAGGTCGTCGATGAGGAGGCAGTTGCACCCGGCGACGTCGCCGATGATGTTCATCACCTCGGCGACGTTGGCCTCGGGCCGGCGCTTGTCGATGAGCGCGAGGCTGGCCCCGAAGCGCTTGGCGTACGCCCGGGCCACCTTCGACGCGCCGACGTCCGGCGCGACGACGACGAGGTCGCGCCGGAAGTCCGCCCAGTCCGGGTCGCCCATGAGGCGGCTCTCGAAGACGGTCGAGCCGTAGAGGTGGTCCACCGGGATCGAGAAGAAGCCCTGGATCTG
>JANPJI010000388.1:0-6828 GCA_031425425.1 Rubricoccaceae bacterium | reverse complement strand
CGCGCCCCGACACGTGGACGTAGAACTGGCGCGGCGCGCTCAGCGCGAGATCCGCGGTGACGTTGCGGTAGCGCTGCTGGAGTGCGCCCTGGACCTCGTTGCGGACGCGGGCAAGCGTCCGTCCAGCGACGGCGAAGTTGCCGGCCTCGGGGATCACGAGCCGGCCGTCGGCGGAGACGGACGCCGTGACCTGCCGCGGCACCGACCCGCCGATGGCGATCGTGAACACGTCGCCGGGGCCGACGAGGTAGGCGTCGGCGTCGACCGCACCTTCGAGCGCGAGCCGGCTCGTCCCGATGTCGGACGAGCGCGGGGAGACGATGACGGCGGGCGAGACGAGGCTGCCGTTCTGGGGCGACCCTGGCGTGCGCGGCACCTGCGCGGCGACTGGCACGGCCGCGAACGCCACGACGATGAGGGCGGCGAACGGAGCGGTCCCGCGGACAGAAACACCCATGGAGCGGGAGGGGGGAAGAGCCGGAGAGCGACAGGCCACCCACGAAGGTACGTTCCGACCGGAACGGCCGCCAAGCCGCGCCCCTGTGCCCTGCCGCCCCTTCGTGAACTCTTCTGCTGTGTCTGGATCCCTGACCCGTGCAGCCCCGGCCAAGCTCAACCTGGGCCTGCACGTGCTCCGAAAGCGGCCGGATGGCTACCACGACCTCGAAACGGTCTTGGTCTCTCTGCACTGGGAGGACCGCCTCGCCGCCGCCCTGGCCGAGGCGCTCTCACTGACGTGCTCAGACCCGGCGCTGCCCACCGACGACGGCAACCTCGTCGTCCGCGCCGCGCGGGCGCTCGCGGCGTGGGCCGGCGTCGAGCCGCGCGCGCGCCTCGTGCTGGACAAGCGCACGCCCTACGGTGCCGGGCTAGGGAGCGGCTCGTCGGACGCCGCCGCGGCGCTCCGGCTGCTCGCCGACCTGTGGGAACTGACAGTGCCCGAGGCCGAGATGCACCGCCTCGCGGCAGGGCTCGGCTCGGACGTCCCGTTCTTTCTCGTCGGCACTCCAGTTCTCGCGACGGGCCGCGGCGAGCGCCTCGCGCCGCTGCTCCGGCCCGACGGCACGCCGTGGCGCTGCCCGTTCCCGCTCGTCGTCGCCGTGCCGCCCGTCCACGTCCCGACCGCCGAGGCATACCGCGGGGTCGTCCCGGACGACCGCAACCGGCCGAACCTCGCCGCGGCCATCGTCTCGGATGACCTCGGGCGGTGGGGCCGCGAGGTGGTCAACGATTTCGAGGCGCTCGCCGTCACCCGGCACCCGGCCATTGGCGCAGCACGCGACGCGCTCGTCGCCGCCGGGGCGGGCTACGCCGCGATGTCGGGCTCGGGCAGCGCCGTCTTCGGCGCGTTCGAGGACGCCGCGCAGGCCGCCGCCGCCGCCGACCGCCTCGCCGCGACGGGCTGCCGGACGTGGGTCGAGAGGCCCGTTTAATGTTTGACGTTTGGCGTGGTGAGACTCGACAAACGCCAGACATCAAACCGCGGTCAGTGCCCGAGCGACTCGTCGAGGTCGAGCGCAGCCGCGACGAGGGCGTCCTTCATGCCAGCGAGCGCCTCGTGCTGGTCCACGTACCGCTCGACCGCATCGCGGAGCGACGTGTCCGTGCGGACGGTCGTCCGCTGCCGGCGCTCGACGGGGGGCACCTCGCGCTCGATCGCCGCGACGGTGTCGGCTGCAGCGAGCGCCTCGCGGATGGCCCCGGCGTCGACGTCCTGGCCCTCGTCCACGCGGTAGCGGACGCGGACGACGGCGTCGGCGATGTCGTGGCGGGCGATGGCTGCGAGGACGGTCGCCGTCGGGTCTGCGGCGCCCGTCGCGTCGGCCTCAATAGGGACGAACCGCCGCGCCGGCGTGTCGACGAAGGCGTAGCGCGTCGTCTTGCCGGCTTCGCTCGTTTCGATGTCCACCAGCACGAACCCCTTGCGGTCGTCGTGCTCCTTGAACGAGATCCGCTCGATGGACGACGAGTAGACCACCGGCGGGCCGGAACCGGCCTCGAACGCGTCGCGGTTGCGGTCTTGGTAGCGGTGGATGTGACCCAGGGCGACGTAGTCGAACGCGGAGCGCCCGTCGGGGCCGGCCGGTGAGAGCTGGGCGGCCGTGAAGGTCGGCTCGTGGGCGATGAGGCTGGCGCGCTCGCTCCCGCCGAGGTCCGAGCCCTGCACCGTGAGGTGGGCCGCGACGACGGCCGGCATCGCCGGGTCGACGTCGGCCGCGCAGGTCCGCACGAAGTCGACGTAGAAGTCCTCGATGAACGCGCGGACCTCGTGGGGCGTCTTGTCGCGGTGCGCCTCGCGGGTGAGGATCTTGGAGCGGATCGGCCACGGGAGGGCGACGAGCTGGAGCGGCCCCGCGAGCGTCTCGATCGGCCCGTGCGCCTGGCCCGGCGCGCAGAACGTCGGCTGGGCGAAGACTTCGATGTTGCCCCCGAGCACGCCGAAGATGTCCACGGACGAGGCCTTGCCGAAGGTCACCGGGTGGTCGTGGTTGCCGACCACCATCACGACCGGGATGCCCGCCTCGGCGATGGGCCGCATGGCCTCGGCGAACTGCTTCTGCTGCGTCGGCGTGGGGTCGGCGGTGCGGTAGGCGTCGCCGCAGAAGAGGAACAGGTCCACGCGTTCGTCCACGGCGCGGCGGACGAGCGCGTCGAAGCAGCGCCGGAAGTCGAGCAGGCGCGTGTTGAGCCCGGTCTCGGGGTCGAGGCGCCCGTGCGTCTCGTAGCCGAGGTGGATGTCCGCGCAGTGGAGAAGCTTCAAGGCAGGGGGATGCGGAATGGGGGACGGGGGATGGGCAGAGGGCCTGAACACGCATCTGCTCATCCCGTCATCCCGCATGTCCCATCCCGCCTTTTACCAGCCGATGCGGCCGCCGGAGCCGCCGCCCTGGGTCTGCGGGCGGGGTTCCGCCGGTGGGGCAGGCCGCGGCGCGGGTGGCGCGCCACCGCCAGTGGCGCGGTCGCGCTCGCGGAATCGCTCGATCATCTGGCGGGCCGGCCGGTCGGTCTCGGCCTCGCCGCCCCCGCTGCGCCGGTTCGAGCCGGATGCCGTCGCGGACCCGCCGGAGCGCGTGCGCGCTCCGCTGCGGGCGGTGTACGGCAGGACGCCGCCGCCGCCGCCGATCCGGCCGCCCCGCGTCGGCGGCTGGTAGTTGTCCGGTCGATCGAACTCGACCTCAGGGTCGAGCCGGAGGTCGTCCGGGCCGGCCTGGAGCCGCTTCAGGAACTCGCCGACGACGTAGAGGCCGGTCCGGCCGCCCTGCCCGATCGACGTGCTCGGGTAGGTGATGCGTCGGTCGTCGAAGCCCGTCCACGAGCCGACGACGAGCTGCCGCGACATGACCATGAACCAGCCGTCGGCGTTCTCCTGCGTGGTGCCCGTCTTGCCGGCGAGGTCGAGCGCGCCCGTGCCGGCGAAGCCGCCGAGGCCGCGGCCCGTGCCGGAGCGGATCACGCCGCGCATCGCGTCGAACATGGTGTAGGCCGTCGAGGCGTTGAGGACCTCGCGGGCGACCGGCGTGAAGTCCTCGATGACGTTGCCGTAGCGGTCCTCGATGCGCGCGACCGCGAGCACGATGTGGGGCGGGATGGACGGATCCTCGGGGCGCTCCTCCTCGAGCGTCGGGCCGTGGTACACGCCGTAGTCCGCGACGGTCGCGTAGCCGACGGCCATTTCGAGCAGGTTCACGTCCGCCGTGCCGAGCGCGATCGAGCGGGCGTAGCAGTCGTTGCTCGCCGCGGCGAACGGGCGGCACGTCTGGACCCACCGCCGCTGGTCCGCGGCCGAGGCCGACGGCGGGGGCGGCAGCTCGAGCGGGCTCCGGATGCCCATCTGGTAGGCTGTCCGCGCAACCTCCGCCGTCCCGAAGTGCTTGGTGATGCGCGCCGCGACGACGTTGCGGCTCGCCGCGAGCGCGCTCGCGAGCGACACAGTCCCGGCGTAGCCGCCGCCCGAGTTCTGCGGGGCCCAGTCCCCCCAGCGGAACGGCGCGTCGAGCGCGGTCGACTGCTGCGAGTAGCCGTTGTTGAAGGCTGTCGTGTAGGCGAAGAGCTTGAACGTGGAGCCCGGCTGCCGGCGCGCCTGCCCGACGTGGTCGAACTTGTTGTCGACGAAGTTGCGCCCACCGACCCACACGCGGACCTGGCCCGAGGCGGGGTCGATGGCGACGAGGCCCGCCTCGAGGCGCGTCCGCGCCGCGCGGAGCGAGTCCATGAACGGCTGGTCGCCGCGGAGCTGCGCGATGGCCTCGGCCGTGGGCACGCGTTCGCGGGTGAGGTCGCGGAAGGCGTCGGTGGCCTGGATGTATTCGTTGACGATGGCCGTGTTGCGGCTCCACCAGTAGCGGAAGCCGTTGTCGCCCGAGCCGCCCCAGCCGATGTTGACGGCCCGCTGGAGCCGGTCGCCCTGTTCCTGGACGGCCTCCGTCGCGAGGGCCTGCATCCGGCTGTCGATGGTCGTCCGGATGACGAGGCCGTCCTTGTAGGGGTCGTAGCCGTTCTTGGCGCACCACTCCTTGAACCACAGCCGGAGGACCTCCGCGAAGTGCGGCGCGAGGTTGTCGGCGTGGTTGTACACGCTGAACGCGCGGACATCGATGGGGCTCTCGCGGGCGGCCGTATACGCCGCGTCGTCGAGGACGCCCTCGCGGCGCATGTTGGCGAGCACGATGTTGCGGCGCTCGCGCGAGTCCACGGGGTTGCGGACCGGGTCGTAGGCCGTGTTGGCGGCCAGCATCCCGACGAGCGTCGCGGCCTCCTGCGTGTTGAGGTCCGCGGCGTGCTTGCCGAAGTAGGTCTGGCTCGCCGCCTCGATGCCGTAAGCGTTGTAGAGGAACGGGACCGTGTTGAGGTACGCCTCGAGGATCTCGCGCTTGGTGTAGGTCCGCTCGATGCGGATGGCCGTGAGGATCTCCTTGGCCTTGCGGACGACCGACCGCTCCCGGCCCACTTCGCGGTACAGGTTGCGCGCGAGCTGCATCGTGATCGTGGACGCGCCGCGCATGGTGCCGCCCTGCGCCGCCTGCCAGGCGACGGCGGCGAAGCCGCGGAGGTCCATGCCCCAGTGCTGGTAGAACCGGCGGTCCTCGGTCGAGATGAGCGCCTGGGGGATGGCCGGGGCCATGTCGTCGAGGCTCACCCACGTCCGGTTCTCGCCGTCGTAGTAGCGCGCCAGCTCGATATCGTCGGCCGTGAAGACGCGCGTTGCGAGCAGGTTGCGGGGGTTCTCGATCTGTTCGAGGCTGGGCAGGTCGCGGGAGAGCCACGCCACAAGCAGGCCGACCGTGAGGAACCCGAGGCCGACGATCCCGAGAAAGCCCGCGAGGATGCGGCCGGTCCGGCGGCGGCGCTCGGCGAGCGGCCCGGTCGGTCGCGGCGGCGCGGCGGGGGGGGGAGGCGTGTGCCGGGAGCCGGGGCGGACGGTGGGATGGGCGGACGAGCGGCCCGGCGGGCGGAGCGTCGCCCCGTCGCCGCGGGCTCCGTCACCGGAGGAGACCGCGCGGCCGGCCGGACTGTCGGGCGACCCGAAGAACGCGGCGAGGTCGTCGCTCGTGCGGGCGGGCGGGGCGATGGCACGCGACGCGGTGGCCGGGCTGTCGGGCGAGGCGAAGAACTCGGCGAGGTCGTCGGGCGGCTCCGCGGCCGAATTCTCGCTGGCCTGCGCGGCGAGGCGCGCACGGCTGTCGGGCGACTCGAAGAAGGCGTCGAGATCGTCGTCGGTGGGTGTCGAGTCGTCCATAGCGCGCCGGGCGGCCGGGGGCCGCGCGTGTCGGGAGGTCAGGAGAGGGCCGCGGTGCCGGCCGCCGCGTTGAGCGGTTCGGCGGTGCCGTGAGTCCACCGAAAGAGGGCCACGCCGTCGGCGTCAAGGCGGGCAAAGGTGCGGTCGCCGAACCAGTAGCCGGGGTTGAGATACGTTCCAGCCGCTGTCGTGTTCAGCGCCGGCGCGTGGGAGTGCCCGAAGGCGACGACGCCTAGGTCGGACCGGTCGAGGAGCCGCGCGGCCGCCTTCTGGAGCGCGGCTGCCTCGGCGGGCGTCGCGGAGCCGTCCGAACCGAACCGCCGGGCCGTCCACCGCGCCAGCGCGTAGCCGGTGTCGCCGGGGAGGCCCATGCGGTAGAGGCGTGCCATCAGGGGCGCTCGGAGGAGCGGCTGGAGGGGGGCGCGGCCGGCCGGCCGGCCGGCACCGTCGCCGTGGGCAAGATACACGCCGACCCCGTCCGCCTCAACGCGGGTCGGCGTCCGGAGGACCGTCACGCCGATGTCGCGCTCGAAGAAGTCGACGTGCCACGGGTCGCGGTTGCCGACGACGTAGAAGATGCGCGCGCCGCGGTCGGCCCAGTCGGCGAGGAGCCCGACGAGGCGCGGGGCGCTCCTGGGCACGAGGTGGCGGTACTCGATGTACTGGTCGAACACGTCGCCGAGAAGCACGAGCGTCCCGCCGCCGACGAGGGCCTCTTCGTGGGCGCGGAGCATCGCGACGGCGTCGCGCTCGGCGTCGCGCGTCTGGTCCGGCGTGCCGCGGCCGAGGTGGAGGTCGGAGACGAACAGGGTCATGGCCGAAGAAACGGGACGCGCGGCGGGGCCGTCTCCGGCACGACGATTCTTCGCCTGGGCGCGGTCGCCCTGGCACGGTTGCCCGAGCGCGTCCGCCTGGGTGCTACGCAAACACGACATCCTTTGTCATCCTGAGCGCAGCGAAGGATCTCGACGCGACGTCGGAGCCTGTTGCCACCGGCTGCGAGGGACCGAACCGCGACGCTGAGATCCTTCGCTGCGCTCAGGATGACAAGGATGGCGTGTTGCGTGATGCCCGCGCGGACGCGCCTAGGC
>JANPJI010000387.1:0-3217 GCA_031425425.1 Rubricoccaceae bacterium | reverse complement strand
TCGTAGCGCAGTCCCTCCGGCGCGGCGGCGTCGAAGGCGAGGTACTCCTCGAGGGTCATCCACACTCGGCGCGCGGCAGTCATGGCGGGGCGGACAGGTTCGCGCCAAGATAGGCGGCCCGTCCGGCGGTTCAGCCGAGCGCCTTGCGGAGCAGGGCGATCTGGCCCCCGTGGTACGCCGCGTGCTGGGCGTGCCCGGGGAGCAGGTCGCCGTCCGTCCCGCCTGTCCCCTGCGCACGGTCGCGTACGCCGAGCGGCGTCCACACGTCCGCCTCGTCCAGCGCCTCGACGGCTTGCAGGAGGGCGCGGTGCGCTGCGCCGAGGCGTCCGAGCGCCGAGGCCCACGCCGATGCGTCCGCTGGGATCGCGACCGTAGGCCAGTCGCAGGCCGGGTCCATCGGTAGCGCCGCGCGAGCGGCGGCGCGGGCCGCGCCGACCTCCATCCACGCGGCGAGGTGGAGGACGATCTCCCAGACCGAGTGCGCGTCCGGGACCGGGTATGACGCGGCGGACGCGGCATCGAGCCCGTCGAGGAGCGTCATCAGCAGGTCGCCGTGCCAGGCGTCGCCGTCGAATGCGCGGGCGAGGTCGTCGCGGAGGAGCGCGAGGGCCGTGTCAGGCATCGAGGCTGCGGACGAGGGCAGGCGACACGTCGGCCGAGTCGAGCGCCGTCGTGGCGGTCTGGTTGCCCGCGCCCGTCATCACCTGCGACGAGAGGACGCCGCGGCGGCACGCCGGGCACGACGCGAGCGACACCGGGAGCCGCGTCGGGAGCTTGCCGGCCTCCTTCGTCCCGGCGGCGACGAGGCGCGACGCCTCGGCGAAGGCGGGGCCGTCGCCCGCGCGGGCGAGGCCGAAGAGGTGGTCGTGGACGGCCATGCCCTGGACCCGCGCGGTTTCCTGCTCCGCGGCATATGCCGCCTTCTCGTCGTCGGCCTTGCGCCACATGCGGCGCTCCGGGACAGCCGCGGGCAGCACGCCGATGGCCCTCGTCTTCATGTACCGTCCGCAGGCGTCGCAGTAGGGCGAAGACCGGAGGGCGGCCGGGACGAGAAGCGCGCCGCCGCCGAAGCCGGCCAGCTCCAGCAGGAGCACGCCGTAGCCCAGCGCCCCGAGCGGCTGCCCCACCGAGCCGTTGTCGTTCTCGAACCGGATCGAGCGCGCCGCCTCGTCGAGGTACGGCAGGAACGCAGGCAGCGCCCCGCCCTGCGCTGCGATCATGCGGTACTCGAGGTACTTGGCGAGGGCGTACGCCGCCACCTGGAGCCCGAGGACCACCCAGAGCGTGGCGCGGCCGATGCGGAAGCCGGTCACCTTCGAGGCGATCCCGTAGCCGCTCCCGGCCAGCAGCCCCACGACGAACGCGCCGAACGGGAGCACGTAGTAGCCGTAGAGGCCCATCGCGTTGAACCCGTACGCCTCGCCGAGTCCGTACACGAGCGCGAGCGTGAGCGCGGTCGAGGCGAGCCCTCCCAGCAGAACGGGCAGGCTCACGGTGCGGGCCTGGCGGACGGGCGGCTCCATGGCAGGGTCGGTTGGAACGAAGAACCTACGGCCCGACGGACGAACGCGTCAGCCGACGATCCCGTCGAGCTGGTCGAGGTCGGCGAGGTCCTTGTTGCGGCCGACGGCCCGCTTGTTGGCACGCAGACACTCGATCCCGATGAGCGGCGCGGTGAGGTGCCCGAACGTGGCCGCGCCCCGGCGCTCCCAGCACGCATCGAACTCGACCCCGGCCAGCGTTGTCAGGATGTCGATTCGGTGGGGCGGTCGTCCAAGTTGGACGACGACATCGGGAACGGAGAAATCGGCGGCAGACAGCCCGAGCGAGCCGAATCCGAAGTCGGCGATCGCCGCGGCGACCCGACCTGCGTTGGCCGGGTCTGTACCCACCCACAGGTCGAAGTCGTCCGTGAACCGGGGCTGCGAATAGACCGACACCGCGTGCCCGCCGACGACCATAAACCGGACGTCACGCGCGAGGAACGATTCGACAAACTGGGAGAAGTCGGCCGGGAGCGTCATAGTCGAGTCCGTAGTAGCGGCGGCGGAGATCCTCGACGGCGGCGAGGCGCTCCTCGGGGGGGCGCGACTGCCAGTACACCCGGTCGTCGGGCTCCTCGCCGAGGCGGAACACCGCGACGGCCGTCCGGTCGAGGCGCGGCGCGTCAGACATCGAGCGCGTCGACCTCGGCCGCGTGGTCCATGATGAATGCGAAGCGCGGAGCCGCGTCGCGGCCCATCAGGTCCGAGATCGTCGTCTCGGTCTGGACGCGGGCGTTGTCCGGGATGGTCACCCGGAGCAGGCGGCGGCGCTCGGGGTCCAGCGTCGTCTCGTGGAGCGTCTTCGGCATCATCTCGCCGAGGCCCTTGAAGCGCTGGATCTCGACGCCCGCGCGGGGGTTTTTCTTGTGGATCCGCGCCACGATGCGGTCGCGGTCCGCCTCGTCGAGCGCCCAGTGGGTCTCCTTGAGCGCGTCGACCCGGAAGAGCGGCGGCTGGCCGATGTAGACGTGTCCCGCCTCGATGAGCGGCTTGAGGTAGCGGTAGAGGAACGTCAGCAGGAGCGTCGCGATGTGGAGCCCGTCGGCGTCGGCGTCCATCAGCAGGATGACCTTGCCGTAGCGGAGCTTGGCGAGGTCGAGGTCGTCGCCGAGGCCGCAGCCGAGCGCGTCGACGATGTCGGACAGCTCCTTGTTGTCGAGCACCTTGGCGCGCGTGGCCTGCTCGGCGTTGAGGACCTTGCCGCGCAGCGGCAGGATGGCCTGCGTGTGGCGGTCGCGGCCCTGCTTGGCCGAGCCGCCCGCCGAGTCGCCCTCGACGATGAACAGCTCCGACGTCTCGGGGTCCGTGCTCGCGCAGTCGGACAGCTTGCCTGGGAGGTTCAGCCGGTGGCTGACGGCGCTCTTGCGGCGGACCTGCTGGGCGGCCGCCCGGCTCGCCACGCGCGCACGGGCAGACTGGATCACGCGGGCGACGATGGCCTCGGCCGCACTGGGGTGCGCGTTGAGGAACTGCTCGAACTCGGCGCGGAAAGCGCCGGCCACGGCGGCCCGCGCCTCCGGGTTGTTCAGCTTCTCCTTCGTCTGGCCCTGGAACTGCGGGTCGACGTGGAACAGGTTGACGACGGCGACGAGGCCCTCGCGGACGTCCTCGGCCGTCAGCTCCAGCTTCTTCTGGCCGAGGTCGTGCGTGTCGATGTAGGTCCGGACGGCCCG
>JANPJI010000386.1:0-3552 GCA_031425425.1 Rubricoccaceae bacterium | reverse complement strand
TCCTCGGCGAGGAGGCCGCGGCTGAACAGCAGGAACACCGTCAGGTCGTCGGTCGGGATGACGTCGAGGCGCGCCTCGTCCTCGGGCGAGAGGGCCACGCCGAGCGCCGTGAGGACCGTCCGCGCGGTCTGCCGCTGGAGGCGGAACAGGTCCGCGACGCCGCCCTCGGCCTGCTCGACCGCGATCTCGTCCTGCCCGCCGGTCCACACCGCGGCGTCGATGCGCAGCGTCTCGCCGCGGACGTCCACCTCGCCGCCGACGAGCTGGTCCGCGCGGAGGAGCTGGCCGGCGCGCGGGGCCGTCGTGGCGTCGAGGCGGCCCTGGCGGGCGAGGTCGTACTCGGCGAGGAGCGCTTCGAGGCGGACCCGCTCGACGACCGTCAGGCTGCTCACCGAGGCGAGGTCGACCGAGAGCACCTCGGCGAGGCCGCGCCCGAGCGCGGCGTACTGCGCATCGTCGCCGCGGTAGGCGAATGGCAGCACGCCGATGGCACCGGTCCCGGCGACCTGCGTCAGCGTGTCAGCGGCGAGGGCCCCGGCGAACTCGGCCTGGAGGCGCGTCCGGACGATCCCGCCGAGGCGCGCGCGGAGCGAGTCCCGGTACGCGTCCTCGCGCGGGATGCGGTCGTAGCGGGCGTAGACGGGCTCGGCGTCCGCCGGTGTGCCGAGCGCCTCGGTGGCGAGGCCGAGCAGGTAGAGCGCCCGGCCGTCGGCCGGGCGGATCTCGACGGCCCGTTCGAGCGCGTCGCGGGCAGCGGCGGTCTGGCCCTCGCGGGCGAGGGCGGCACCGAGGTCGCGCAGCGCCTCGCCGTCGCGGGGGTTCCGGGCGATGCGGTTGTCGAGGTCGGCGCGCGTTGCGACGCGGGCCGGTCCGGTGCACGCCGAGAGCGCAGGCAGCGCGAGCGCAAGCAGCGCCAGGACGAGCGGCAACGGGAGTAGCCGGGGCATCGGGTTAGTTGTTCGAGGCCATGAACGGCGTCAGCCCTTCGTCGAGGCGCGCCTGGGCCGGCGCGTAGCCGGGCGAGTGCTGGAGCGCGAGCGCGTACTGCGCCGCGGCCCCGCGGTAGTCGTCCGACTCTTCGAGAGCGAGCCCGCGGGCGTAGGCCACGACGGCGTCGAGCGACTCGGCGGACGCGCTCGCGCTGGGTGCCGGCAGGTCCGCGTCGACGGCGCGCGCGACGAGGTCGCTGAGGCAGCCCACGAGGCGGTCGAACTGGCCGGCCGGCCCCGAGACGCGCTCGCCGAGCAGGATGCGCCCCGTCGCCACGTCCACGACGCGGGCCGTGAGCAGGAGCTCGTTCTGGGACTTGATGTAGGTCCCGAAGACGACCTGGTCGGCTCCGAGGAGGCGGCCCGCCTCGCGCCCGGCGTCCTCGCCCGTGCCGAGGCTCTGCTCGTCGAGCAGCCACTGCAACCGCACGCGCTCGACGAGTTCGAGCGTCGTCGCGCCGCGCATCCGGTCGATCATGAGGGAGGCGAAGCCGAGCCGGAGCGGGTCCACGGCCTGGTAGTCCGTGATCGAGGCATTGGTGAAGTCCGCGATGGCGAGCGTCCGTGCGCGGCCCGTGCGGACGGCGTAGTCGCCGTCGGCGGCGTGGCGGACCTCGTAGAACGCCTCCATGAGGCGCAGCGGCTCGACGTCGGGGTCGAGCCGGACCATCGGGGGCTCGTTGGCGACGAGCCGGCGGAGCGCCTCGGCCGCGCCGGCGTCGTCGTTGAGCGCGAGGCGCGTCCGGCCGAGCATCCGTAGCGCCACGCGCCGCGCCGCGGCGGCCGTCCCGCTCGCCGTGGCGACGGCGTCGAACTGCTGGGCGGCCTCGGCGAACTGCGCCGCGTCGTAGGCCGCCATCGCGGCGTCGAGCGCGGCGTTCTGGCCCTGCACGTCGCGGTACGTCGGCTCGGCCGCGAGCGGGGCGGCCGTCGGTACGGTCGTCGTCTGGGCCGTTTGCGTCCGCGGCGAGGGGCAGCCGGTGATGCCGGCCGGCCCCGTGGTCATCTGCTGCGCCGACTGGCACGCAGGGAGCGCCGCGGCCAGCGTCCCGACGAGGGCCGCGGCACGGAAGGAGGAGAGGCGGTTCGGCATCGGGTGGGAGGGCATCAGTAGGCCTCGGCCTGGACCTGGAAGGAGAGCGCGACCGGCGGCAGCGGGCCCGGCGAGAAGCGTGGCGGGACGTCAACGGTCTGGCGGTCCTCGCCGACGACGGTGTAGCCGCGGCGGCGAACGAAGATGACGTGGCGGCCCGTCCGGAGCGTGATCTGGGCGGGCGTCTGGCCCTGCGCCTGCCCGTCGACGACGATGCCCATCCATGGCCGCGACGGGTCGTCCGACGTCGCGCTCACGCTCACGACGCGCTCGGAGGCATAGCACCGGACGGGCGTTCGCTGGCCAGGGGAGACGGTCACGCGCATGGACTCGGAGAGGGGGCCGGCCGCGCAGACGGCCGTGTACGTGCCGGGCCTCAGGTCCCGGCTTCCCGATGAGATACCGGAACCGTCCACGGAAAGCGTCACGCCGGCGTCGACCTCGGCCACGAGCGTCCCGACGGACGCCGTGGGCTGGGGCCTGGGTGCCTGCTGCTGCTGTGGCTGTGGCTGCGGGCGCGGGGCGGACTGGGCGGGGACCGGGGCGGGGCTGTACGTCGGTCCGGGGCTGTATACCGGCGCCGGCTGCCCGATCTGCGAGGCGATGGGCGCGTCGGGCGGCGTCGCGTCGACCCCGCCGCGGACGGCGACGGACACCGGCCCCGGCGCCTCGGGGTCGAACGTCGGGCGGACGTCCACGGTCAGCGTGCTGTCGATCCGCCCCCGGCCCGACGACTGGACGCGGAGCGTGTGCCGGCCCGTGCCCAGCGTGAGCCGGACCGGGGCGGCCCCGCCGGGCTGGCCGTCCACGAGGACCGTCGCGTCGGTCGGGTCCCCGTTCCAGAACGCCGCGACGTCAACGGACAGGTCGGGCCGGAAGCACTCGACGCGGTGCGTCCGCCCGCGGCGGACCTCGACCTCGGCCGACGCCGAGAGCCCGCCGGCGAGGCACCGCACCGCGACGGTCCCTGCGGCGACCTCGACCTCGCCACTCGCCGGCTCGCCGTCCACGAAGTACGTCACGCCGGGCACGTCCGCGGGAAGGATGCGGCCGGGGCGCGTCATCCAGTAGCCCCCGCCGACCGCGGCGGCGAGGAGCAGCGCGCCCGCCCCGATCGCGGCGGCGCGCCCACTGCGCCCCGGCGCGCGCGCCGGGGCCGGAGTAGCCTCGGCCGGAGCCGCCGCGGCCAGGACCGCCTTCGGCTTCTTGGGCGGCTTCGGGGCCTTGTGCGTCGGGACGCGCGTCCGCGTCGCCCCCTCGTCGTCGCCGGCGGCGGCGAGCGCCTCGCGCATCTCGGCGGCCGAGGCGTAGCGCTGGGCGGGGTCCTTTTCGAGCGCCCGCATGAGCGCCCCGGCGACGGCCGGCGGCACGTCGGCGTCGAAGGCGGTCGGGAGCGGGAACGGCTCGTCCACGATGGCCCGCATGACCGTGAACTCGCCCGTGGAGCGGTCGAACGGGAGCCGCCCCGCG
>JANPJI010000385.1:0-7060 GCA_031425425.1 Rubricoccaceae bacterium | reverse complement strand
CCGTTCGTGAGTTCCGGCGACCCGTCCAGCTGCACGACGAGCATCCGGAAACCGTCCGAACCTCCGCCGCGGACGAAGAGGCCGAATACGCCCCCGTCGAGGTAGCCCGGTCGTCCGGGTGCTTCGTCGCCGTTCTGGCCTTCGTACGGTCCCCACACGTTGTACACCGCGTAGCCGTCCGTTCCGAAGTCAGGGTCGAGAGAGCCGTCGCTGCGGACGCGCCAGAGAACGGTCGCAGGCTCGTAGATCTGGCCCGAGATGATCGTCGCCGTCCCGGCGACGAAGAGGTCGTCTGCGCCGCGTCTGAAGAGCCGATACGCTCGGGTCGAGAGGTAGCCGATTCTGCGGGAGGTGAGGCCAAAGACTGGATCGATGTCGCCGCTCGGCGTGAGCGCGAGGAAAAGCGCCCAACTGACGTTCGTCCCGGCGATGGCCGTCGCGCCGACGAGGGTCGTCGTGCCATTCGGGCTCACTTCGACGTCGTTGAACGAAGTGCCCGGCCCCGCGATGTAGGATCCGTCGACCGCGTACGTCGAGTCGACGCCGGCCAGCGTGATGCGGGTCAGGGTGGCCCGGCCGGCGTTGTTGCCGGGAGCGGACAGCCGCCCCGCGAGGTAGAGTGTCATGCCTCGCGCCACGATCCGAGTCGACTCAGACAGCCGGGTCCCGTACGGGCGAAGTACGCCGCCGGTGCCGAATGAAAGATCGGGACGTCCGTCAGGCAGAAGGACGACGACGACGGCTTCGCGCGCTCCCGTTGCAGAGTCGGGAAAGGTGCTTCCGGCGAGCGCTATGCGTCCGTCGGCCAGGGTCACGACTGCGTTCATGTCGAGGCGTCCGAACGTCAGTGTGTCGAGGCGTGCGAGGCCGCTGACACCGAACGAGGCCGTCGGAGTCCCGTCCGGGTCGAGCCGTGCGACGATCTGCTCGTCGAACTCGTTGTCGCGGATCGTGCGGACGAGCGCGAGCGTCGCCCCGTCAGCGAGGATGGTCACGTCGGTTGCGAACGAACCCACACCGGGACCGACCTTGATCAGCGCGACTCCGTTGTCAGCGAAGGACGAGTCCGCCGTCGGTTGTGCGGCCGCGCCAGAAGCGGCGAACAGGACGACGGCAGCGAAAAGCAGGAGGCGCATTGGGCCAGGAGAGGGTGGAGTCGGGCGGTCGGTCAGAGGCACAGCCGCACCCGCCTGCGCCCCGTTTAAGCGCGCAGAACGTTACGCATCGGCATCGTCCGGTCGCGGTGCCGCCCCGTCCGGAGCGTCGAAAAAGATCCGCACATTGCGGGCGGCGCTCGGCCCGACGACAGCCGCGATCTCCGCCTCGGTGGCGGCCTTGACGGCCTTCGCCGAGCCCACGACTGTGAGCAGCTTCTGCGCCGTCTTCGCCCCGACGCCGGGCACGTCGAGGAGCTCGCTCCGGAGGTCCTTCATCGCGCGCTGCTTCCGCTGCGCCGTCACCGCGAACCGGTGCGCCTCGTCGCGCACGCGCTGGATGAGCCGCAGGCTGCTCGACGTTCGGGGGATGATGACGCTCTCGCTCTGGCCGGGGAAGAACACTTCTTCGAGGCGCTTGGCGAGGCCGACGACCGGGAACTTGCCGTACACGTCCACGCGACGCAGGGACTCGACGGCGCTGGAGAGTTGCCCCTTGCCGCCGTCGATGATCACGAGGTCCGGCCACGGCCCGTTCTCCTCCAGCACGCGCGCGAAGCGCCGTTCGACGACCTCGCGCATGGACTGGAAGTCGTCCGGCGTGCCGTCCTCGACGGTCCGGATCTTGAACGTGCGGTACTCGGACTTTTTGGGCGCACCGTCCACGAACACGACGCACGAGGCCACCGTGCCCGTGCCGCCGAGGTGCGAGATGTCGAAGCACTCGATGCGCCGAGGCGGGCGCGGAAGGCGGAGGTCGCGCTCGAGAGACCCGACCGACCGCGGCACGCGGTCCTCGTCCTGCTTCTCCCTCGCCAGCTTCCACTCGCCGAGGAGCAGATTGGCGTTGGCCTGCACCATGCTCATCAGATCCACCTTCTCGCCGCGCTGCGGGACCTTTACGGGCACGATGCGGCCCTTGCGTTCTCTGAGCAGCGCCTCAACCGGCCCGGCGTCAGCGATGTCAACGGAGAGGTAAACCTCGTCAGGGAAAAACTGGGCCGTCGCGTAGTACGCTTCGATAAGTGTCTGCGCGAGCTCGCCGTCGTCGGTCGCCTCGATGTGGCGGACCGTCTGGTGCTGGCGGCCGATGATCTTGCCCTCGCGGACCTTGAACAAGACCCCGATGGCGACGTCGGCCTCGCGGTCGACGGCGAGCGCGAACAGGTCGCGGTCCGAGTCCGAGTCCGTCACCACCTTCTGTTTGGTCTTGTAGACGTCGAGGGCGCGAGCGCGGTCGCGGAGTTCGGCCGCCTCCTCGAACCTTTTCTCGCCAGCGAGGCGAACCATCTCGGCGCGGAGAGTGGCCGCGAGTTCGTCGGTCTTGCCGTTGAGGAGCGTCTTGATCTGAGCGATGGTCGCGTTGTAGTGGTCCTCCGTTTCGTAGGCGACGCACGGCGCGAGGCACTTCTGGATGTGGTAATCGAGGCACGGCTGGAACTTGCCCGCTTCGATCGCCGCGGGGTTGAGGTGGAGCGAGCACGACCGCACCTTGAACAGGTCTTTGATCGTTTTAAGGGCGAGGTGCATCGCCTTGGCGTCCGTGTACGGCCCGAAGTAGTGGCTGCCGTCGCGGCGGACGGTCCGGGTCGGGAAGACGCGCGGGAAGCGCTCGTTCTTGACGCAGATGAACGGGTACGACCGGTCGTCCTTGAGTAGGACGTTGTACCGCGGCTTGATCTCCTTGATGAGGTTGTTCTCCAGGATCAGCGCCTCGGTCTCGGTGTCGGTGACGATGATCTCGACGTCGACGATCTTGGCGACGAGGGCGTTGATGCGCGCCTCGCGGGGGCGGCCGTCCTGGAAATAGGAGCGCACGCGCTGCCGCAGGTTCTTGGCCTTGCCGACGTAGAGCGTCGTCCCGGCGGCGTCCTTGTGCTGGTACACGCCGGGGCCCGTCGGGAGATGCTTGAGTTTGTCGGCGAGCGCGTCGGTCATCGGGGGAGGTCTGTGCAGCGTCCGGGCGGGCGGGTACGCAGGCCGGCGAAGATCGGTTTGCCTGGTGACGACGGCGTGGCGCAATCGGTCCCGCCGACAGGTCCCGCCGCGGCGTACAGCGGCCGCACCGAGGCGTGTGAACGGGATGGCGGGTCGGGGGATGGCCAGCGGTGCCAGGGTCGGGGCGATGAGCGTAGGGGCACAGCATGCTGTGCCCCTACCGAGCGTAAACGTGCCATCTCGCAACCCCCGACCGCTGCGTTCCAACCTGCCCGCCTTGGTCCGGAGCGGTACGCCAACCATGCCGACCCCGGTTGGCGGATCATCCCGGCGCGCAGGACGCCACCCCTCCGTGCGGCGAAGGCCGCCGCTGCGTCGCGCAGGGTCAGCCGTCGAGGTGGTCGCCGACGGCTCGGGCGAACGCCTCGGCGTCGACGCCTTGAATCGGGTGGTCGAGTCCGGGGAGCACCCACAGGCGCGCGCCGGGGATGTCTCGGTAGAGGCCGACGGCGTGCGCGACGTCGAAAAAGCGGTCGGCGTCGCCCGTCGAGACGAGTGTTTGAGCCGTTATTGCATTCAGCTCAGCAGCTTTCACGTGCCGGGCGGAAAGGCCCCGCGTGAACGCTACGAGTTGTTCGACAAGTCCGCGCCACCGCTCCGCGCCGTGCGTCTCGGCGAGGCGCCGCGCCCAGAACGGGTTCTCGGCCTCGGCCCGCTCCATCGGCCCCACCATCGCCTCGACCTCGGCCTCGCTCCACCGCACGTTGACGCCGTGGACGGCGAGGCGCTCGACGCGCGCGCCGAGGCGAGAGGCGACAGCAAGTGCGATCCCGCCGCCCATCGAGAACCCGAACAGCCGGAAGCGGTCCAGCCCCAGCGTCTCGGCGACCGCCTCGACGTCGGCCGCGTAGTCTTCCCAGGTCGGGATGCCTGCAACCGCCGCACTCTCGCCATGCCCGCGTAGGTCGACCGCCGCGACGTGGAAGCGGCGCTCCCAGAACCGCACGAGGCGGTCCGTTTCGAGCGCCGTCGAGCCGAGCGCGCCGTGGAGCACCACGAGCGGCGGCGCCTCGGCCGGCCCGGAGACGTGGACGGCGATCTCTGCGCCGGCCGTCTGGACCCGGACCGTTTCGCGCGGCGCGCGGGGCGTTTCGAGCAGTTCGACGAGCACGCCGGCCGTGTCCTTGGGGTGCAGAAAGACGATCCGCTTGCCGTCGGCTCCCTCACGGGGCTCGTCGGACAGCAGTCTCAGGCCGTGGCCACGCACCCGGGCCATCGCCCGCTCCAGGCTCGGCACCTCGAAGGCGAGGTGGTGGACGCCAGGCCCGCGTGAGTCCAGAAACCGCCCGACGGGCGAGTCCGGGTCGTCCGTTTCGAGCAGTTCCACCTTCGGCGCGGCACCAGCTCGCCCGCCGTCGCCGAAAAAGACGGTCGTGACGCCCTCGCGCTCGACGGTCTCGACGAGGTAGGGCTCCGCCCCGAGGAGCGCCTCGAAGAGCGCCCGCGCCTCGGGGAGGGCCGCGATGCCTACGTGGTCCAGCGTCATCTGGAATGAGCGAGTGTGCCCGCCAAGGTCGCCCGCGCGGGCTGGCGGAGAGCCGATCTTCCCGTCTTTCCCACCTCTCGCCCTCTCCAGATGCGCCTCGCTGTGATCGGCGGCCTCGCGGCCGGACCCGCGGCTGCGGCCGAAGCCGCCCGTGCCGGGGCTGAGGTGTCGCTCTTCGAACAGGAGCCGCACGTCTCGGTCGGGGCCTGCGAGATGCCCTACTGGATCGCGGGCACGCTCGGCCCGGACGCCACGCTCGAGGTGCTCACCCCGGACCGGCTCGCCGAGACGCGAGGGATCACGGTCCATTCCCGCCACCGTGTGGCGCAGATCGACCCGGCGCGTGGGCGGCTCAAAGTCGAGGCGCTCGACTTCGGGAGCACGCGCGAGGAGCGCTTCGACCGGTTCATTCTCGCGACGGGAGCGCGTGCGCGCCGCCTCGGCGTGGACGGCGAGGGCGCGACCGGTGTCTTCTCGCTCCGCTCGCTCGCCGACGCCCAGGCGCTCCAGCGCTGGCTCGCGACGGAGCCGGTGCGGCACGTCGTGATCGTCGGCGGCGGGTACGTGGGGCTGGAAATCGCCGAGGCCGTCTGCACGCTCGGCCTCCGGGCGACCGTCCTGGAGCCCGAGGGGCGCGTCCTGCCCGGCGGGTTCAGCGCCGACGTGACGGTCCAGATGCAAGAAGCGGTGCGCGCGGCGGGCGTCGCCGTGCGGGCCGAGCGCGTGACGGGGTTCCGGACGGACCGCCTCGGGCGCGTCGCGGCCGTCGCGACCGACCGCGGCGAGGTCGTCGGGTGCCAGGCCGTCGTGGTCGCTGTTGGCGTCGAGCCGCGCACGGAGTTGGCTGCGGCGGCGGGCCTGACGATCGGCGCGAGCGGAGGCGTGTGGACCGACGCGCACATGCGAACGAGCCACCGCGCCGTGTGGGCCTGCGGGGACGTCGCCGAACTCATGCGGCCGGTCGATGGCGCTCGGATCGTGTGGCCGCTCGCGCCGACGGGTCGGCAGACGGCCCGGGTCGCCGCCCGGAACGCCGCGAGCCGCGCGACGGCGCGGACGAGTGCTGCCGAGACGTTCGCCGGCGTCACCGGGGCCGTCGGCGTGCGTGCGTTCGGCGTCGAGGCCGCGGCCGTGGGCATCACCGAAGCACAGGCGGCCGCGGCCGGCATCGACGCGGTCTCGGTCCAGATCCGCCACCTGACGCGGACCGGCCAGTTCCCGGGCGTCAAACCGATCGACGTGTGTCTCGTCGCCGAGCGGGGCACGGGGCGGCTCCTCGGCGGCCAGCTGGTGGCGCGGGAAGGAGCCATCCTGCGCGCCGACGTGCTCGTCCCGCTCGTCCGCCACCGCGCGACGGCCCGCGAACTCGCTGAGGACACGGACCTCATCTACACGCCCCCGCTCGCGCCGGCCGTGGACCCGCTCCGCCGAGCGGCGTCGGCTTTGGCCCGCGCGGCAGCGACCGCGCGACTCCGCGGCGCGGCGCGGTAGCTTCCGCGGGTTCCCCCGCACCCATGACCGACCTGTCCGCCCCGTCCGCCCGCGAAGTCGCGCTCGGGCACCTGCTCCGCGTCGAGGCCGACGGCGCGTTCGTCGCCCGCGTCGCCGGCCGGGCGGACCGCGAGGCCGCGGCCCCGGACGCCTCTCGGCGCGCGTCGGACTACGTGGCCGGCGTGACGCGGCAGCGGCGGTGGCTGGACTTCCAGCTGTCGCACGTCGTCAGCCGCCCGCTCGCGCGGCTGGATCCGCCGCTGCTCCAGATCCTGCGCCTCGGCGCGTACGACCTGCTCGTGCGCCGAACGCCGCCGCACGCGGCGGTCAGCGAGGCGGTCTCGCTGGCGCGGACCGCCGTCAACGCGGGCGCGGTCGGGCTCGTCAACGGCGTCCTTCGCGCGCTCGCACGGCGGCTCGACGCCCTGCCTCAGCCGGCTTCCGGTGATGCGGCGGACGACCTCGCGGTGCGGCACTCGTTCCCGACGGCACTCGTGCGCGGCTGGCTCGCCGCGTTCGGCGACGACGCCACGCTCGCGCTGATGGCCCACGGCAACCGCGCGCCGGTCTACGGCCTCCGCGTGACTGACGCCGCCCGCACCGGGGCCGACCCTTCGGCAGGCTCCGAGCAGGCAGCCGCGGCGGAGCGCGACGCGTTCTGCACGGCCATCGGCGCGCTCGGCGCGCGCGCCGAAGCGTCGCAGTGGCTGCCGGACTTCGTGACGACGCAGGCGCTCCAGCCCGTCCTCCGGGCAGGCTGGGTGCGCGACGGCCGCTGCGCCGTGCAGGACGAGGCGGCCGGGCTCATCGTCCGCGTGCTGGATCCGCGCCTTGGCGAACGGGTCCTAGACGCCGCAGCCGCTCCCGGCGGAAAGGCCGTCTACGCCGCTCTTCGCGGTGCCGCTGTCGTCGCGCTCGACGTGAACCCGGC
>JANPJI010000384.1:0-6458 GCA_031425425.1 Rubricoccaceae bacterium | reverse complement strand
GACGCCGCCGCGCGGCCGTCGAGGAGCGACAGGAGCCGGTCGAACGCGTCGAGGACGTGCCGCTCCGGCCCCCGCGGCGGGTCCGCGACGTGGACCGGCAGGAGCGCCGCCCGTCCACCGCGGCGTCCCTCCACCTGCGGTGCCGACGTTCCGAAGACGGCCTCGATGAGCGGCGCGTACGCCGCGAGGTCCGGCACGAGAATGGCGACGTCGGACGGCCGAAGGCCGGGGAGCGCGTCGAAGGCGTCGTACAGCTCGTCGCGGAGCGCCTCGACCTCGCGCAGCGGCGAGTGCGCGTCCAGGACGCGCACCGAGCGGTCGGCGAGGTCCAGGACGACGGCGGCTTCGGGCGGGGCGTCGGTGAGGAGGGCGGCCTGGAGCGTGTGGAGGGCCGAGCGCTGCTGGACCGGTGCCTCGGCGGCGGGCGTGTGGACGGGCGCGGGCACGCCGAGTTCGTCGAACAGGTCGGCCGCGTCGCGCGTGTGGCCGCCGAGCGCGCGAAGGAGCGGGTGCCGCGCGGGTGCCCCGAACGGCGCGCCGCCATCGAGCGCGGGGAGCGCGGCGTAGATCGTCACCGGCACGTGGGCCGAGAGCGCGGCGAGGACGCGGAGGTAGGCCGGCGGCAGCAGCGGCGTCCCGAACAGGGACACGCGCTTCGGGAGCGTCGCGGCGATGGCCGGCGAGATCCGTCCGCCGAGCGCCTCAGTGAGGGCACGGATGGTCGAGGCGCGGTCCTGTTCTGTCGCGTCCGGGTCTGCCTGTGGCTCGGTGAGGAGCCGCTGCCAGAGGTCCGCCTGCCACGGCTCGTGCGGCCACGTCGGGACGATCGACTGGCCGCGGCCCCACGCCTCCAGCACGTGTGGCCGGTACACCTGGTAGTCGTCGAAGGCCGCCGCGAGGCGCGTCGCGAGCGCGAAGACGCCGCCGGGGCGCTCCGTCTCGGCCTGCCGCTCCAGGTAGGCGTGCAGCGGGGCGTAGGCCGGGCCGTCGAGTGTGGGCAGGAGGCCGGCGATGCGCCACGCGAGGGCGGCCGCCTCGTAGGCCCGCCCGCCCGGGGCCGGCGGGACGAGCCCGAACCGCCGCGCCAGCTCGGCCACGAACAGCCGCGGCGAGAGGAGGTCGATGGACGCCGCGCAGCCGACCTGCCGCGCGAGGCCTGCCTCGACGTAGGCCCGCATGGCCGTCGACCGCGCCACGACGACGGCCTCGCGGGCGAGCGCGCCGTCGAGGGGATTCGTGCGGACCTCGGCAGCAAACGCGTCGAGCAGCGCCTCGGTGCGGGCGGCGGTACGGAAAGAGAGAGACACGGTGAAATCACTGTCCGGATGCGGGTCCGAAGGTAGCGAGGTGCGGCTCGGGCTCGGGCCGGCCGAACCCACAGGCCACGCCGGGCGTTGGGGGGCGATGCACAACAGCCTCACACTCTCGGCGCTCGCCGTCTTGCTCGCCGCCTGCGGCGAGGTTCCCGACACCTCGGACGCCGGCCGGCGCGGCGACGCCCGCGCCGCCGTCCCGTCCGACTCGACCCGCGCCGGCACGCTCGCGGATCTGCCCTATGCGTTCGCCGCGCCCGACGCCGTCGTCCGGCTGCCGGACGAACTGCGCGAGATCTCTGGGCTCACCGTCCTCGCCCGTGGACGCCTCGGGGCCGTTCAGGACGAGTCCGGGACGTTCTACGAACTCGACCCGGCGACCGGGGCCATCCTCGCCCGCGCGACGTTCCGCGAGCGCGGCGACTTCGAGGGCGTCGAGCAGGTCGGCGGCGACGTATGGGCGCTCCAGAGCAACGGCGACCTCTACCGCCTCGCCCCCGGATCGGAGTCCGGGGAGGTCGAGGTGTTCGAGACCGACCTCGCGGCGCGCAACGACACCGAGGGCCTCGCCTACGACGCCGGCGGCAACCGCCTGCTCATCGCGTGCAAGGAGAACCCCGGCAACGGGCTTCGCGACGTCCGCGCGGTGTACGCGTTCGACCTCGCCACGCGGACCCTGTCGGCCGCACCCGTCTTCACCGTGGACCGCGTGCGCCTCGACGCCGAGGAGACCTTCAAGCCGTCCGCCATCGCCGTCCGACCCGGCACGGGTGAGATCTACCTCCTCTCGTCGGTCCGCAAGGCGCTCGCCATCCTCGCGCCCGATGGCACGGTCCGTGCGGTGGTCGCGCTGCCCGAGGCGCTGTATCCGCAGCCAGAGGGGCTCGCCTTCGCCGCCGACGGCACGCTGTACATCTCCAACGAGGGGCCGGACGGCCCCGCCACTCTCCTCCGCTTTGTCCCGACCGACCGCTAACTCGCCCCGGCCCGTTTCCCTGCGGCCCGTCGCCGCTGTCTTCGCCGCCGTCCTCGTCCTGGCCGGCTGCGCGACGACGCGCGACTACGTCGCCCCGGTCCACCGGGACCAGCCCACGCCGCCGCTCCCCGAGGGGACCGTCGCGTTCCGCGTGTTCCTGACCGGCAACACGGCCGACCTCGCCTCCGGCGGCAGCGAGGCCGTCCTGACGGCGCTCGGGGCGGACGCGCGCGCGGCCGGCGAGGCGTCGGCGGTCGTGCTGCTGGGCAACACGACGGTGGCAGGCCTTCCCGAGGGTGCCGGTGCCGACGCGGCGTTGCGGCCCGTCGAGGCGCTCGGGCGCGCGCTCCGGAGCTACGACGGCCGCGTCGTGGTGCTGCCCGGCAGCCAGGACTGGCAGGAAGGCCGCGACGGCGTCAAGCGCCTCGAAGACGCCCTCATCGCCGTCCTCGGCGACAGCGTGCTCACGCCCGGCGACCAGTCCGGCGGCCCCCGCGACATCGAGCTCGTCGGCGGCCTCCGCCTGCTCGCCATCGACACGGCGTGGTGGCTGCTCGACCCCGAGGACCGCCCCGATGGCGGCTTCGACGGCGAGAACGTCCGCAGCCCGTCCGACGTCGCGACGTTCCTCGAGCGCGTCATGGAGGACCGTGCGGACGACCGGGTCGTCGTCGTCGGGCAGCACCCGATCCGGTCCAACGGCCAGGCCGCCGGCCAGCGGACGGTCGGCCAGACGCTCGCCTCGCTCGGCGTCGGCCCGCTCGTCGGCCAGACCGTCGGGACGGGCCGCCAGAGCCTCGCCTCCGGACGGTACCGCGGGATGCGCGACGTCCTCGACGGCCTCTTCGACGCACACGACGGGCTCGTCTACGTCTCGGCCCTCGACCGGAGCCTGCAGACGTTCAACGTCGTCCGCTCGCCCGTGAACCGGCAGGTGTACCTCGTCTCGGGCTCCGGCGGCGGGCGCGCCGAGGCGGCGGCGGCCGGGCTCGGCGCGGCCCACGTGCTCCCGCGCCCCGGCTACCAGCGCCTCGTCTACTATTCCGACGGCCGCCTCTGGGCCGAGACCGTCGAGGTGGACCCGGCGACGGGGGCCACGAGCGTCGCGTTTCGGATGGAGCTCGCCGAGGCCAGCCCCGACCTCGTCGACCCGGCGATCCCGGAGACGACCGCGGGCGACCTCCCGCCCGAGATCGGCACGCGCGTGACGCTCGCCGCCGACGCCAACTTCTCGACCGGCCCGTTCCGCAACGACGGCTTCACGCGGTTTCTGTGGGGCAGCGGCTACCGCGACGTCTGGGCCACGCCGGTCACGTTCGACGTGCTCGACCTCGGGACGGAAGGCGGCGGGCTCGTCCCGACCCAGCGCGGCGGCGGGATGCAGACGACGAGCATCCGTCTGGACGGGGCCGACGGCCGCGAGTACGGCCTCCGCCTCATCGAGAAGGGCGGGACGGCCCAGATCCCCGAGGAGCTCCGCAACGGCGTCGCCGGCTCGGTCGTGCTCGACCTCCGCTCGGCGCAGACGCCGTACGGCGCGCTCGTCGCGTATCCGCTCTCGCGCGCGGCCGGCGTCCTGATCGCCGCGCCGCGCCTCGTCTACGTCCCGGACGACCCACGCCTCGGCCGCTTCCGGAGCCTGTTCGCCGACCAGCTCGCACTCCTCGAGGTCCGCGCTGCCGACGACATGTCCGCCGTGCCCGGCTTCGAGGGCGTCACCGACGTCGCCTCGGAGCCCAAGCTCCGCGAGAACCTCCGCGAGGACCAGGACCACCGCGTGGACCAGCGGGCGTTCCTCCGGGCGCGCCTGCTCGACATGCTCATCGCGGACTGGGACCGCCACGAGGACCAGTGGCGCTGGGCACCGGTCGAGCCGGGCGACCTCGACCCGGCCCTCGCCGGGGACGACGCGACGCGCGGCAAGGTGTACCTCCCCATCGCCCGCGACCACGACTTCGCGTTCTACGGCATCGGCGGCGTCGCGCCGACCCTCATCCGCCGCTTCGGCGACCGCCGCCTCCAGCCGTTCGCGCCCGACTTCGGGAGCATCCGAGCGCTCACGGCCAACGGGTTCGAGCAGGACCGCCGGTACCTCAACGCGCTCACGCGCGAGGACATGGCGGCCGTCGCCCGCGAGGTCCAGGCCGCGCTCACGGACCGCGCCATCGACCAGTCCGTCCGCGCCCTGCCGTCGCCGGTCTACAGCCAGATCGGCGCGGAGTGGACGCAGACGCTCCAGGCCCGCCGCGACCAGCTTGTCGACGTCGCGGACGAGCTCTACGAGCTCCACGCCGGCATCGTGGACGTGATCGGGTCCGACGAGCGCGAGCGGCTCACGGCCACCCGCGAGGCGGACGGCCGCCTGAGCGTCGTCGTCCGCTCGGACAAGGACGACTCGCGGGACCGCGTCCTCTACCAGCGGACCTTCCTGCCCCAGGAGACCACCGAGGTCCGCTTCTACGGGCTCGGCGGCCGTGACGGGTTTGAGGTCGTCGGGCAGGGTCCGGACCGGATCGCGGTCCGCGTCGTCGGCGGGGCCGGCCGCGACACGCTCGACGCGCCCGCCGGCGACGTCGCTCTCTACGACACGCCCGACGGCATCGCCCTCGAGGGCCGCGGCCGGCAGGTCGAGGACCGCCGGTCCGACGACGGCGACGTCAACCGCTACGACAGCTACGAGCAGACGCTCCGCACAACCAACCTCTACCCGGTCATCGGGTACAACGCCACCGACGGCGTCGTGGTCGGAGCCTCGTGGACGACCCTCGTGCCGGGCTTCCGCCTGAATCCCATCGCGGCGCGGCACATCATCTCGGGTACGGTCTCGACGTTCACCGGCGGCCTCGCCGGAGCGTACGTCGGCCGGATGCGCGAGGCCATCTGGGCGGTCGACCTCGACGTGGACGCGTTCGCCTCGACGCCGCGCTACGTCCGCAACTTCTACGGCCTCGGCAACGGCACCGTGCCCCCGGCCTCCGGCGACGAGCGCGTCGACCTCGCGCGGGCGCAGGTAGACGCCGGCTTCGGCGGCAACCTCGGGCAGGGCCTCCGGCTCGTCGCCGGCCCGAGCGTCCGCTATGCCGACGTCGCCCGCGGCGACTCGCTCGTCGCGACGCCCGTGGACGTGCTCGCAGCGTCGCAGCCCGGCGTGTACGACCCGGTGCTCCACGCGGGCGCGTTCGCGCGGCTCTCACTCTCGACCGCCTTCGGCGGGGCGAACCCCCGGCAGGGGCTCCGCGCGACCGCGACGAGCGCGTACCGCGCCGCCGTCACCGGCTCGTCAGGTTCCTACGGGTCCGTCGGCGGCGAGGCCGCGGCGTACTTCCCGGTCAACTACGCGCCGCAGCTCACGCTCGGGCTCCGCGCCGGGGCGGACCACCGCTTCGGCGACTTCCCGTTCTTCGACGCGGCCACGGTCGGCGGGCCGAATTCGCTCCGCGGCTACCGCCGCGAGCGCTTCGCCGGACGGACGGCCGCCTACGGCGGGGCCGAGCTGCGCGCCAAGCTGTTCCGGCTGGACACGTACGCGCTCCCGTTCACCGTCGGCGCACTCGCCTTCGGCGACGCCGGCCGCGTCTGGGCCGACAACCAGACCGTTGTCGTCTGTGGGATCATCTCCTGCGACCCGACGGAGATCGACCCCGACGGATCGTCGCGCCTGCACCTCAACTACGGCGGCGGTCTGTTCTTCAACGCGCTCGACCGGGCCGTGCTCACGCTCACCGTCGGGCGCTCGGACGAGAGCACGCTCGTCACCTTCGGCACCGGATTCGCGTTCTAGGCGTTCTCCGCGGAACAGACTCTCCTCCTCTCATGGCCGACCTCCAGACCGATCCGACCGCAACGCCCGCCGGCGACGGGTCCGACCTCCACACGCCGGACCGACAGGTGCCGGCCGCCGATCCCCTCGGTGGGCTCCTCAGCACCGAGGTGCCGTCCGGCGATGCTACGGTGACGGACGGTGAGCCGAAGAAGAAAAAGAAGAAGCACAAGGACGCCGAGCCCGAGGTCGACCCCGACGACCCCGACTCGCTCTTCCGCGGGATGGGCTCGCGCCGCGGCGTCGAGACGCTGTTCAAGACGAGCTACCGGGTCAACATGGACCTGACCGCGCTCGCCGACGCCAAGGCCAACATCATGATCTCGATCAACGGCATCATGGTCTCGAT
>JANPJI010000383.1:0-8842 GCA_031425425.1 Rubricoccaceae bacterium | reverse complement strand
CTCATTCAACCCGGACCCTCTCTGGCCTGCCGGCCATCTCTCCCCGAGGGAGAGAAGTCGCTGTGGCGAGGCTTGCTACAGCGTCCCCTCGCCCCGAAGGAGCGAGGGACAGGGAGAGGGGAGAGGTCAGTACCCCCGCGTCTTCGCTCATGCTCCGCGCTTTCACCATCCAGCTCAGGTCAGGGCTCGCCCTGCTGGCCCTCGCCGCAGTGCCCGCCGCGCTCGCGCAGCGGATCCCGGACCCCAACCTCGGCGACCCGCTCCTGACCCAGTGGGGCACGCTCGACGGCAACCGCGTCCGCACGCTCTACTCCAACTTCGGCGAGATCGCGCGCTACCCGGACCAGCCCTCGGCCGAGTGGCCCAAGGGATCGGGCCACTCGTACATCGACGGCATCGCGTTCGTTGTCTCGGCCGCGGCCACGGACGCGCAGGGGAACCCGATCTACCCGATGTCCACCAACTACCGCGAGGACATCGACCGCGACCCGACCACGCAGGTGCCGTGGGGCTGGGCCCCCGTGCCGGGCTACTCGAACCCGCGCCAGGCCAGCCCCGCGAGGAGCGACGACGAGCGGACGTGGCCCGCCGTCTGGCCCGACCGCCCCATCGACTGGGCCGGCCAGTGGAACGGCCTCTTCGGCCGCGGCGTGACCAACGCCGACGTCGAGACGTACTTCGTGATGGACGACGCGCCGGACCCCGAGTGGACCCTCCCGCCGCACCAGTTCTTCCCCTGCCCCGGCCAGACCAACCGCGGCGGCCTCGGCCTCGAAGTCGCCGTGCGCGGGCTCCAGTGGAATCACCCGCTCGCCCAGGACGTCATCTTCTGGGTCTACGAGATCACCAACGAGTGCGGCCAGGACTACGACGACGTCGTGTTCGCGCAGTACCTCGACTGGGGTGTCGGCGGAACGGACGACTCGGGCGACGACGAGGGCGCCTACAACACGCGCCTGGACCTGGCCTTCGCCTACGACGGCGACGGCATCGGCTCGCCGGGCGCGTGGAGCCCCGTCGGCACGGCCGGCTACGCCTTCCTCGAGTCGCCGGGCAACAGCACCGACAACGTCGACAACGACGAGGACGGCATCACGGACGAGACCCGCGACAGCGGCGAGGGCGAGCTCATCGTCGGCGAGGCCGCCATCCGCGCCGCCGTCGCGGCGCGCTACGACGTCGCCCGGTTCGAGGCGTTCTACGGCTCCCTCGACAACGCCGCCGCCGTCCGCGCCGGCCGTTGGTTCACCGGCGACGAGAACCTCAACTGGCAGGCCTTCCAGGACCTCGACGGCGACGGGCAGTACACCGTCGGCGAGCCGCTCAACGACGACGTCGGCGAGGACGGCCTCGGGCCGCAGGCCCAGAACTACCCCGGCCGCGACGTCGGCGAGGGCGACGGCCGCCCCACAGGCGGCGAGCCCGGCTTCGGCGCGCTCGACAAGGACGAGTCCGACCAGATCGGCCTCACCGGCTTCTCCGTCTTCGACGTCCACCGCTACGAGCTCCAGGACGACGCGCAGGACTACACCGTCTTCCGCGAGGCGCTCCCGCCCATCGACGTCATCCTCGAAGGCGGCCGCAACCTCGGCATGTTCTTCGCCTCGGGGCCCTTCCCGCTGCGGGCCGGCCAGACCGAGCGCTTCTCGATGGCGCTCCTCTTCGCCGACAAGGACTTCTCGGACCCCCGCCAGATCGACAACTCGTCGCTCGCGCGCAAGAAGCAGACCGTCCAGCAGATCTACAACGCCAACTACCAGTTCGCGCGGCCGCCGGACAAGCCGACGCTCCGCGCCATCCCCGGCAACGGCGAGGTCACGCTCACCTGGGACGACCGCGCCGAGCGGAGCTACGACCCGTTCCTGCGCGAGTTCGACTTCGAGGGCTACATGATCTACCGGTCCACCGAGCCCAACTTCCGCGAGAACCTCCTCGTCACCGACGCCTACGGCAACCCGGTCTACCAACGCCCGCTCGCCCAGTACGACCTCCCCAACGGCACGCGCGGGCTTCACCCGGTGCCCGTCAACGGCGTCCAGTTCAACCTCGGCACCGACTCGGGCCTGCGCCACAGCTACATCGACCGCGACGTCGTCAACGGCCAGACGTACTACTACGCGCTCGTGGCCTACGACCGCGGCCTCATCACGCGGAACGCCGACGGCTCTTTCCCGACGACACCCGACGGCCAGATCGACGGCCTCTCGCCCTCGATCACCACGGCGATCATCAACAACGACCTCGCGGGCAACGTCACCGTGGACGTGAACACGGCCGAGGCGACGCCGCGGGCCCCGGCCGCGGGCTACGTCGCGCCCGCCGTGGCGACCTACACGCCGGACGTCCGCGGGACGGGGGCCATCGCGCTCACCATCGTGTCGCCGACCGCCCTCGACGCCGCGGGCCGCTACCGCCTCCAGTTCACCAACCCGGACCCGTTCGACACGAGCCTCACGCCGACGTACGAACTGATCGACACGGCCACGGGGACCGTCCGCGAGACGGGCGCGGTCCGGCCCGGCCTCAACGAACTCCCGCTCACGGACGGCTTCTCGCTCGCGCTCGAAGCCCCGGCCGCCATCCCCATCGCCGACACCGCCGTCGCGTTCACGGCCGGCGACGGCGGCACGCTCGTCCCGGTGGTCGGGCCGGGGACCGTCTCGGCCGTCGTCACGCCCGCTCGCTACGTCCCGTTCCCGTACGACTTCGAGGTCCGCTGGGCACCCGCCGGCACGTTCCCGCAGACGTCGCTGCGGCTCGCGTTCGGCCAGACGGCCATCCCGCTCCCGTTCGAGGTCTGGAACGTGACGCTCGACCGCCGGCAGGACGTCATCCTCGTCGAGGACAACCCGGAGCTGCGCAACCAGACGTGGGACCCCGGCGACCTCGTGATCCTCGTCGACGGCGTCACGCCGAGCGTGCCGCCGGTCCAGGCCGGCGGCGCGTGGCGCGCGGGCTGGGCGTTCCGCCTGCTCCCGCCCGACGCCGGCATCGAGCCCCGTGCTCCCGCCCCCGGCGCAGTCCTCGCGTTCGGGCCGACCAAGCCCTTCGCGACCGGCGACTACGTGGACTTCTCGTTTACGGCCCCGGCCTTCGACGCGGCCGTCGCCCGCGAGGCGATCGACGACGTCTACGTCGTGCCCAACCCGTACGTCGCGACGAGCCTCTTCGAGCCGGCCAACCCGTACCTCGTCGGCCGCGGCGAGCGGCGCATCCTGTTCATGAACCTGCCGCCGCAGTGCACCATCCGCATCTACACGGTCACCGGCGACCTCGTGCAGACGCTCACGCACGACGCGGCCGTGGACGACGGGCAGGAGCCGTGGAATCTGGTCTCCCGCGACGGCATGGACGTCGCCTACGGCGTCTACATCTTCCACGTCGACGCGCCGGGCGTCGGCGAGACCGTCGGGCGCTTCGCCCTGATCAAATGAGCCAGCGGGCAGTGGGCAGTGGCCAGTGGCAGACTGGACGCGCGCACCCTCGGTCGGCTCCGACCCTCATGAAACCTCTTCTTCTCAGCGTTTCGCTCGCGGTCGGGCTCGCCGCGCCGGCGCAGGCGCAGAACGTCTCGCGGGCCGGCACGACGGCCGGCGCGTTCCTCGAAATCGGCGTCGGCTCCCGCGCGACGGCCCTCGGCGGGGCCGTCACGGCCGGCGTGTCGGACGCGACCGCGCTCTACTGGAACCCCGCCGGGCTGGCCGGGATGCGCACCGGCGAGGTCGTCTCGGCCCACTCCGAGTGGCTCGGCGACGTGAGCCACGACTACGTCGGTGTGGCCGTGCCCCTCGGCGGCGGCGTCGTCGGGGCGTCCGTGACGCTGCTCGGCGTGCCCGAGCAGGCCGTCCGCACCGAACTCGACCAGGACGGCACCGGCGAGACGTTCGACGCGTCGGACCTCGCGGTGGGCGTGACGTACGGCCGCTCGATCACGGACCGCTTCGCGCTCGGCGGGACCGTCAAGTTCATCCAGCAGCGGATCTGGAACTCGTCCGCCACGGGCGTCGCCTTCGACGTCGGCACGCAGTTCCGGACCGACTTCTTCGGCGGGCTCGTCATCGGGGCGCAGATCTCCAACTTCGGCACCGACCTCCGCCTGGACGGCCGCGACCTCCGCACGACCGTGGACCCCGTCCCCAGCCAGGACGGCAACAACGGCCAGATCCCGGTCGACTTCGCGCTCGACGCGTGGAGCCTGCCGCTCGACTTCAAGCTCGGCGTCGTCGCCCGGCCGCTCAACTCGGCCCTCAACCAGCTCACCGTCGCCATCGACGCGCGGCACCCGTCGTCGAACTACGAGAGCCTCAATGTGGGCGCGGAGTACGGCTTCCGCGAGCGCTTCTTCCTCCGCGGCGGCTTCCAGGGCCTGTTCCTGGATGAGGCCGAGGGCGGGCTGTCGCTCGGCGTGGGCGTCCACCAGCCGCTCCCGTACCCGAACGGCATGGCCAAGCTGGACTTCGCGTACCGCGACGCCGGCCGCCTCGGCGGCATCCAGACCATCGGCCTCAGCCTCACCTTTTAGAGCGCTGTGGACCGGAAACGCAAAACCTGTTGTCATCCTGAGCACAGCGAACCGCAGGTCGACGCAGTCAAGGATCTCGACGCCGACGTCTGAGCTCGTCTCTCCCGGCAGCGACATCGTGACGTTGGCGTCGAGCTCCTTCGACTACGGCCGAAGACGGCCTTAGGTCCGGGTTCACCCGGCGCTCAGGATGACATAGCGGTTGTGGCGTCCATCAACAGAATCAAATCTGGCGTGCTCCGTGCTCTCCCCCTGATCGTCTGTGTTGCTACGGCCCTCTGGGGGTGCGGCGGCGGCGAGCGCGCGGCGACTGCAGAGGGCGGCGGGCCGGTGCGCCTCGTCTACTGGACGAGCCAGAACCCGCAGGAGCGGACCGTCGCGGACACGCTCGTCGCGCGGTGGAACCGGACGCACGCCGACATCCAGGTGACCGTCCAGCCGATCCCCGCCGGCCAGTCGTCCGAGGAGGTGATCCTCGCCTCGATCGTCGCGGGGACGACACCGGACGTGTGCTCCAACATCTGGCCGGGCGTGCTCCACGACCTCGTCCGCGCCGGCGGCGTGCTCCCGCTGGACGAGATGCCGGGCTTCGACAGCCTCATGGCCGCGCGCGTCCCGCCGGATCTCGCCGAGCGCTTCCGGAGCGCCGACGGGCGCTTCCACCAGCTCCCGTGGAAGACCAACCCCATCCTGATGATGGTCAACCCGGCCATGCTCCGCGCGGCGGGCGTGGCCCGCGCGCCGCGGACCTACTCGGAGTTCTACGCCGCCGCCGAGCGCGTCACCGCGGACACCGACGGCGACGGGCGGACGGACCGCTGGATGGCGCCCGCGACATCCGCCCGATCTGGTGGCAGCGCTACTTCGACGTCTACCCGCTCTACGTCGCCGCGAGCGGCGGGCGGACGTTCTTCGACGCCCGCGGCGACCTCGCCATCGACCGCGCCGCCCTCGGCGACGTGCTCGGCTTCTTCCAGACGCTCTACGCGAGGGGCCACTTCCCGCGCTCCACCCTCCAGGGCAACGCGTTCGCGCAGCAGCGCATCGCAACCGAGTTCACCGGCCCGTGGACGATTGGCTGGCTGGACGAGAACGCGCCCGACGTGCCCGTCGACTTCGCGCCCGTCCCCGTCCCGGATGGCACGCCGCGGTCTGAGACGCCGCCGGTGACCTACGGCGACTACAAGAACATCGCCCTCTTCGCGACGACGCGGCACCCCGAGGCGGCGTGGGCCTTCGCGCGGTACCTCGTCTCGCCCGAGGCGGACCGCCTGCTCATCGAGACGACGCGCCAGATCCCGATCCGCCGCGGCCTGCTGACGGACCCGGCGCTGGCCCCGTTCTTTGCGGCCAACCCGGCCATGCGGCGCTTCGCCGAGCAGGCCACGGCCACGCGCGGCGTCGACGCCGTGCCGGACGTGCCGGAGATGCTCGACGCCGTCGCGCAGGGCTACGAGCGGGCCATCTACGGCGTCGAGACGCCCGCCGAAGCGGTGGCCAGCATCGAGGCGCGCGTGGGCGTCCTCCAGGCGTGGGCGCAATGACCGAGACCTCCGAACCGCTCGACATGGACACGCCGGCCGCGGTCGTCCCGGCCACCCAGCCCGCGACCGGCATCCCGGCCGTGCCCGTCGCCGCCGCCCCGATCCTGCCGCGGCGCTCGCGGTCGGACTGGCGCGGCGCGGCCTTCGCCGCGCCGTACCTGCTCCACCTCGCCCTGTTCTTCGGCTACCCGCTCCTGTTCGCGATCGTCCTCGTGTTCCACCGGTGGGACGTCGTGACGCCGATGCAGTGGGTCGGCGCGGGCAACCTGCAGCGCCTCGTCGCCGACGACCTCTTCGCGCGGGCGATGCTCAACACGGGTGTCTTCCTCGCTCTCCACATCCCGCTCCAGATCGGCGTCGCGCTCCTGTTCGCCGAGTTGCTCAACGGCAAGCTCCGCGGGCGGGCGTTCTTCCGGACGGTCTACTTCCTGCCCGTCGTCGTGTCGGGCGTGGTCGTCACGATCCTGTTCCAGCAGCTCTTCGCCTTCGACGGCGGCTACGTCAACGGCGTCATCGCGGCGCTCGGCGGGGAGGCCGTGCCGTGGCTCGTGTCGCCCGCGTGGGCCATGCCGGCCATCGCGCTCGTGGCGACGTGGAAGAACGTCGGGCTGTACGTGCTGCTGTTTCTGGCGGGCCTCCAGAACGTCCCGCCGGAGCTCTACGAGGCGGCGGACGTTGAGGGCGCGACGCGCTGGCAGCGGTGGCGGCACATCACGTTCCCGATGCTCAACCCGATGATGGTGACCGTCGTGGTGCTGTCCACGATCGGCGGGTTCTCGCTCTTCGTCGAGCCGTACGTGCTCACGGGCGGCGGGCCGCTCAACAGCACGCTCTCGGGCCTGCTGTACATCTACAACCAGGCGTTCACCTTCAACCACATGGGCTACGCCGCGACGCTCGGGCTCGCGTTCGCCCTTCTCATCTTCGCGGTCGTGCTCGTCCAGCGCCGCGTCGTGGAATCCGACGTGTCCTGATGCCTCCGTCCCAGATCCGGAAAGCGCTCGCGTACATCGTCCTGTCCATCGGGGCGGTCGTGTTCGCGTACCCGTTCGTGTGGATGGCGCTCGCCACGTTCAAGCCCGAGGCCGAGATCGCGTCGCTGAACCCGCTCCCGAGCGTGTGGACGGCCGAGAGCTACCGGCTCGTGTTCGGGTCGGTCCCGCTCGGGCGCGCGTTCCTCAACTCGGTCGTCGTGACCGGCCTCGTGACCGCGCTCGCGCTCGTGTTCGGCTCGCTCGCCGCCTACGGCCTCTCGCGCCTCGACTGGCGCGGCCGCGACGCGGCGTTCTCGGTGATCCTGTTCACGATGATGGTCCCGTTCCTCGTGCTCCTGATCCCGCTGTACACGCTCGTCGTGGGCTTTGGGTGGAGCAACAGCTACGCCGGGCTCGTCGTGCCGTTCATGATGAACGCGACGGCCGTGCTCATCCTCCGGCAGCACTTCGTGACGCTCCCGCAGAGCCTCGTGGACGCGGCGCGGATCGACGGGGCGGGGGAGATGCGGATCCTGTTCCGGATCGTGTGGCCCGCGAGCGTGCCCGCGCTCGTCACGGCCGGCATCCTCGTTTTCATCGGGAGCTGGAACGAGGTGCTGTGGCCGCTCATGGTCGTGCGCGAGCAGGACATGATGACGATGCCGCAGACCGTCGCCCTGTTCGCCGTCGGCGGCGGGGCCGAGGGGCGCCTCGGGCCGCAGCTCGCCGCGGCGCTCCTGCTCGCGCTGCCCATCGTCGCGGCGTACCTCGTCTTCCAGCGGAAGTTTGTCGAAAGCCTCGCCACCAGCGGACTCAAAGGATGACCCGGATTTTCCCCCTCGCGTTGCTCGTCGCCCTCGGCGCGTGCGCGACGCCCATGCGCACCATGGCACCGACCGCCGAGACGCCTGCTGTCGCGGGCGGGTTTACCCTCGCGCACCTGGACTTCCTCGGCGAGGACGTGGTCCTCGCCGGCGACACGCTCCGGTTCATTCACATCTACGCCGAGGCCCCGGACTGGCGCTTCGTCGGCGACGACGATGAGGGCATCGCGTGCGTGGACGACGCGGCGCGGGCCGCCGTGGTCTACCTCCGCCACTACGAACTCACCGGCAGCGCCTCGTCGCGGCGCACGGCCGTCAAGCTGCTCCGGTTCGTGCGGCACCAGCAGGCCCCGTCCGGCCTGTTCTACAACTTCGTCTGGGACCGCTCGCTGCGCCCCAACACGGACTACCAGACGAGCGTGGCCACCGACGTCTCGTGGTGGACGGCGCGGGCTGTGTGGGCGCTCGGCACCGGCGCGCGTGTCCTCGCGGGCTCGCCCGAGGCGGCGGCCGACCTCGCCGCGCTCCGCCGCGTCGAGCCACACCTCGACGCGCTCCTCGCCCGCGACGGCGAGACGGCGGACGAGGCGGGCCGCCCGTTCCCGCAGTGGCTCGTCGCCCGGACCGGGGCCGACGCGACGAGCGAGCTCCTGCTCGGGCTCGTCGCCCTCGAACAGGCCGCGCCGACAGAGGCGGGCACGCACCGCGCCGAGCGCTTCGCCGACGGCCTCTCGCGGCTCCGCTTCGGGACGCTCGCCGCTTCGCCGTGGGGCGGCCACGCGTCGTGGTCCGGCGGCTGGCACGGCTGGGGCAACAGCCAGACGCAGGCGCTCGCCGAGGGCGTCCGCACCCGCGTCCTCCCGCCGTCTGCGCTCGCGAGCGCCGCCGCCGAGGCCGAGACGCTCTACGCGCACCTGCTCGTCGAGGGCTGGCTCCACGAGATCACGTACGAAACAGGTGCGGAGCGCGCCTTCGAGC
>JANPJI010000382.1:0-4941 GCA_031425425.1 Rubricoccaceae bacterium | reverse complement strand
CGCGCTGCGCGTGCTGCCGCGTCGGCGCGGAGCGCCCCGAGCGCCCCGGCCACGTTGACGCGGGTGCGCCAGTCGGAGCCCGTCGCGGCGAGGGCGGCGGCGAGGCGCGGGACGTCCTGCGCCTCCGCGGCGCGCCCGAGGGCACGCGCGAGGTGCATCCGCGCCGGGTCCAGGGGCGCGAGCGCGTCGAAGGCGGCGCGGACGGCCGGCAGGTGGCCGCGCCACGCGGCGACGGGTGCCCGCTCGAACGCGAACGAGGCCGCTTCGCGGACGGCGGCGTCGGGCGCGAGGAGGTGGGCGGCGCTCCAGGCCGCCCCACCCGTCACGCCGCGCGTGGCCATCCGGGAAAGAGCACGCGCACGTGCGGGTTCGAGCCCGGCCGGAAGGGCGACCCCGAGGAGGTCGCGGAGGTCCGCCCGGCCGCCCGTCTTGCCGAGCGCGTCCACGAGTTCGGTCTGGACGGCGGCGGTCGCTTCGGTGCGGAGGGCGACGAGCAGGGCCACGCCGCGCGTCGAGTCGGCCGTCTGCCCGAGCGCGAACGCGGCGTCGGCGCGGACGGCCGGGGCGTCGTCGCGGAGCGCGTCGAGCAGCGGCTCGACGGCCGCGGCGTCTTGGACCGAGCCGAGCGCGAACGCGGCGCGAGCGCGCACGTGCGGGTCGGCATGGGTGAGCGCGGCGACGAGTGCGGCCCCGTCGCGGCGGACCTGCGCGTCGACGAGCGCCTGAAGGTCGGGGCGGACGAGGAGCCCGTCGAGGGGGCGGACCGGGGCGTCGGGGCGCGACAGGCCGAGGCGGGCGCACCCGGAAACGGCGACGAGGGCGACCAGGAGGACGCCGAGGCGTCCGGAAGGGAGGGCGACGGCGGGCATCGGGCGGAGCGAGAGGGGAACGCCCGGACGCGGCGGCGGTCTATCTTGGCGGCCCGGATCGTGCGAGAGGGGGGACTCGAACCCCCACGGGCGTAGCCCGCCACACCCTAAATGTGGTGCGTCTACCATTCCGCCACTCTCGCGTCGCGCCAAGATAGGCCCGGCCGGCCGGCTGCCCTCCACCGTCTCCCCGACCCATGCGTTCCGCACTGTTCCTCCTCTCGTTTACTGTCGTCGCGACCGCCTGCGGGTCGTCGCGGGAGCTGCCGGCCGCGCCGCCGGCCGTCTCGTCCGAGATCCCCGGTGCCCCGGTAGCCGCCGTGCCGATGGCCGACGAGCCGGCGGCCGAGATGCCCGTCGCCGAGGCCCCGATGGCGTCGCCGCTGGACACCGTCCGCGCCGGCCGCTTCGACAACGGGCGCATGTTCACGCTCGACGACCCGCCGCTGCAGTACTTCTCGGACACGTACAACTTCCGCCCGGACGCGGCGTGGTTCGAGCACGCGCGCCTCAGCGCGCTCCGCTTCGCGACCTACTGCTCGGCCTCGTTCGTCTCGGCGGACGGGCTCATCCTGACCAACCACCACTGCGCGCGCCAGTCCGTGACGCAGGTCGGCGGGGAGGCCGGGCAGGACTACAACCGCGACGGGTTCTTCGCCACGAGCCGCGCCCGCGAGGCCCCCGTCGCCGATCTGTTCGTGGAGCAACTCGTCGGCATCGAAGACGTCACGGAGCGCATTCGCGCCACCGAGGTCGGGGCCGACGCAACGGCCCGCCAGCAGGCGCGCACGGCGGCCATCACCGCGCTCCAGACCGAGATGACGGCCGCCGCCGGCCAGGACACGCGCGTCCAGATCGTCACGCTCTACTCCGGCGGCCAGTACAAGGCGTACACGTACCGCCGCTACGGCGACATCCGGCTCGTGTTCGCGCCCGAGACGCAGATGGGTTACTTCGGCGGCGACCCGGACAACTTCACCTACCCGCGCTACAGCCTGGACTTCTCGCTGTTCCGGGCCTACGGCCCCGACGGGCGGCCGGTCCGCCCCGAGCAGTTCTTCGCCTTCGAACCCGAGGGCACGGACGCGGGCGAACTCGTGTTCGTCCTCGGAAACCCCGGCTCGACGACGCGCCTCCAGACCCTCGCCCAGCTCGAGTACCGCCGCGACGTTGCGGACCCGGCGCGCCTCGCGTACGTCTCCAGCCGCGAGCGCGTCTTTGGCGATTTCATTGCGGCCAACCCGAGCGATCCGCGCACGCCCGAGCTGACCGACACCTACTTCGGCCTCGGCAACAGCCGCAAGGCGTTCACGGGCCGCCTGACGGGCCTCCAGGACCCGTACGTGCTCGCGCGCCGCGGCGCGGCCGAGCGCGACGTCCAGGCCGCGCTCGCCGCGCGGCCCGACCTCCAGGCCGAGTACGGCTCCGTGTACGCCACGATCGCCGCCAACCGGACGGCCGCGCGGACGTCGGCCGCCCAGGCGCAGGCCTTCTTCGGGCTCGCCCCCGGCTCGCCCTACAACGGGACGGCCCTCAACCGCGCCTTCGCCGTCGCCGCGGCGACCGGCGCGCCCGACGCCGAGGCGTTCTCGCGGGTTGCGGACCAGCCGGTCGAGATCCAGCGCGGCCTGCTCGCCGTCCGCTTCCGCGACCTGCTCACGCACCTCGGCCCGACCGACCCGACCGTCGTCGCGGCCTTCGGCGGGTTCTCGCCCGAGTCCGCTGCGGCCCGCGTGATCGCCGGGACGCGCCTCGCGACGCTGGAGACGGCGGAGGCCGCGCGCACGACGAACCTCGCGGCGGACCCGGCCGTCGTCCTCGCCCGGGTGCTCCTGCCGGCCATCCAGGCCTACAATGCCAGCCAGCAGGCCGCCAACGCCGAGCTCTCGGAGCAGGCCGCGCGCCTCGCCCGCGCCCGCTTCGACCTCTACGGCACCGCCATCCCGCCCGACGCCACGTTCACACTCCGCCTCACCGACGGCGTCGTGCGCGGCTACGACTACAACGGCACCACGGCCCCGCCGTACACGACGTTCTACGGCCTCTACGACCGCTACTACAGCCAGTGCGTCGCAACCGGCCGGACGGGCGCGGACTGCCCGTGGTACCTCCCGCAGCGCTGGCTCGACGCCCGCGCCCGGATGGACCTCGCGACGCCCTACAACTTCGCCTCCACGACGGACATCATCGGGGGCAACTCGGGCTCGCCGGTGCTCAACCGCGACCTCGAGGTCGTCGGGATCGCCTTCGATGGCAACATCGAGGGCCTCCCCGGCGACTACATCTTCGACGACGCGGTCAACCGGACGGTCTCGCTGGACTCGCGGGCCATGCTCGAAGTCCTCGACGACGTGTACAACCTCGACTGGCTTGTCCGCGAGCTCACCGGGACGACGGCCGCACCGCGCCGCGGCGCGCGGCGGTAGAAAGCCGAACGGGCAGACCACCAGCTCTGCCCGTTCCTCAGAAACGGTTTGGCGACTTCAACCTGCCCCCCGGCGGGCAGGCTGCTACGTTCTATCATTTGCCCTACAATGTGTCATCCTGAGCGCAGCGAAGGATCTCAGCGCCGTGGTACGCTCCCTCGCAGCCGGTGGCAGCAGGCTCCGACGTCGCGTCGAGATCCTTCGCGGGGTTCAGGATGACAAGAGGAGAACGTAGCAGCCCTGCCCCGGCAGGGGGCAGGACGCGACAGCGGACGGGGGCGGTTGCGTCGGTTATCCGAAAACCGCCCCCCCCGCCTGGTAGGCGGCCCCTCGGCGCCGGGTGAACCCGGACGTGGGGGCTGTCGATACAGGCTCAGACTTCGCGAAACAGCTTCTTATCCCTGCATCGCCTCGACGAGCATCGGCATGACGTCGAGGAGCGACGTGGCCCCCGACAGGAAATCCGCGCCGCGCCCGACCGCGAAGAGGGGCACCGGGTTTGTCGTGTGGCTCTTCGTGCCGAGGTCTTCGAGGTTGCCGTGGTCGCTGGACACGACGAGGAGGTCCACGGCCGGGTCGAGCCGGTCGAGAAGCGCCCCGAAAAAGCGGTCGAGGCTGTGCAGCACGGCCGCGGCGCGGGCGGAGTCGCGGCTGTGGCCGGCCTTATCGGTGAGGTAGTACTCGAACAGCGTGAGCCGGTGCGTCTGCGCGAGGGCGTGGAGGCGGTGCGCCGCCTCGGCTTCGGAGATCGGGACGAGGTCCGGGTCGATGAGGTGTCGCCAGCCCTCGCCCGTGAGGTCGGCCGTGAGCGCCGTACCGCGGGCGAGGTCGGCGGCCGTCCGGAGGCGGACGCCCGCGGCCCTCGACATGTAGGTCGTGGTCGTCCAGCGCCCGCGCGCCTCGGCGGCGGCGAAAAAGCGGTCCGGGTAGGCGTTCGCGAATGCGAGCTGGTCCGCGGCGACGCCCGCACGGATCAGGCGGGCGAAGACGCTCTGCGCGTCGAGGAGCGGTCGGACGGCGGTGGGCGGGTACGGGCCGAAGTGGCCGCCGTGCGCGATGGCGGCGTTCTCGCCCGAGAAGAGGGCCGCCTGGCCGGTCCCGGACTGCGGCAGGCCAGGCACGCCGAGCGTCGCGTCCAGCGGTCCGAACGTGTGGATCGGCGTGCGGATGGGCCGCGCCTCGGCCGTCCACGGCTGCCCGCCCCCGAGGCGCTCGAACGCGGGCAGGCGGAGCGTCGCGAAGGGATTCGCTGTGCGGTCCCCTGCGGGGTGGTCCGCGGTCGCCGGGCCGAGTCCGACGCCGTCGAGGAATACGAACAGGACGTGGGGATGGGCGAGCGAGTCCATTACGAGGCGAGCCAGGTGGCGACGTCCGCGTCGGTGTGGGAGTCGTCCGCGCGCAGGGCACCCGCCGCCCACGCCTCGGCGCTGTCGCCGACGAGCGCGACGGGCCGGCCGTCGCCCGCGGCCCACGCCGCGGCGCGGCTCTCGGGCGAGGCCTCGGCGGGCGCGGCGACGAGCACGGCGCGCGCGAGAGCCGCCTGCACGAGCGCGCGCTCGCGGTCGTCGTGCGGGAACGGCCCGTGCGCCATCGGGAACGGCGACAGCAGCAGCCCGCCGGCGCGGACGAGGGCGGTCGCCGCAGGG
>JANPJI010000381.1:0-3644 GCA_031425425.1 Rubricoccaceae bacterium | reverse complement strand
GAAGAGGGCGTCGCTCGGCCAGTCGTCCGCGAGGGCGATGCCGCGCTTGAGGCGGAAGTCGTCTTCGACGTTCTCGATGGCGAGGAGGGTGGCGAAGCCGCCGCGGGCGTCGGTCTCCCAGACGACGTGGCTCGTGTCGGGGGTGGGCGTCATGCGATCTTGAACTTCTTGAAGAGGGCCGTCAGGTCCGTCGTCGAGACGCCCGGGCCGCGGTGCTCGGGGGCCGCGCCCATCGAGAACGGGTGGTACCACGTCCGCTCGTTGGCGGGGTCGAAGCGTGTCGTCCACGCGGCGATGGTGCCGCCGGAGCGGATGCCGCGGCCGACGAGCTTGGCTTTGAACATGGCCGTACACGCCTTGAGCGTCGCCGCGACGTCCTTCGCGTCGACGGTGTGCGGCCCCTGGCCGGCCTTGAGCGTGTCCCAGAGGTTGTCCTTGAGCCAGTCCTTGCACTCGTCCGTGTAGCCCCGCGCGGTGTTGTGGTCCACCTGGTGCGAGGGGAGGTTGACCGGCATCGCACCGTTAGAAGCACGATATTGCTTGTTCAGAGGCATCCCGACGAGGTTGTCGGCGTCGTTGAGGTCCCACTTGGTGATCCAGAGGCACTGCTCGACGTACTCGCGGTCGGCCGGGTCGACCTCGCGCCCGCCGAGGGCATGGTCGCACGCGACGTGGTGGGCCTGCCAGAGGTCCGCGAAGTTGGGCGTGTGGCCGGGGCTGAACCACGCCGTGCAGGTCTGCCGGTAGTTCGAGCTCCGCGTGAGGCGGCTTTCGCGTTTGGCCGTCGGGGCGGCGTGTGGGGAGGCTTCGTTGGAGGCCATCGGGGTCAGGCGGCGTGGACGTAGACGGCCCCGCGTGCGCCGAGCGCGCCGGAGGCGAGCAGGAGGGCGGTCGGGGCGGGGGCGTAGCCGCGCACGAACGCGCGGACGGCGAGCACGAGGCCGACGGCCGCGCTCGCCGCGCCCGTGTCGCCGACGGATGTCGCGGGGTAGAGCGTCTGCCCGGAGGCGGCCCGAAGGCGGGCGCTGCGCACGATGGCCTGCCCCCAGTCCGCCCCGCAGAACATCTCGCCGTTGCAGTCGGAGACGGGCCAGACCGGCCCGGCGTCGGGCGGCCGCTCGACGACCTCGGCGAGCACGCGGCCGAGGGCCGGGCGGCCGCTGTAGAGGTGGTCTGCCTCGCGGCCGAGCGCGCCGCCGCCGAGGCGCGCGAGTGCGCCGGCCCCATCCGGCTCGACGACGACGAACGCGCCCGCCTCGCCGGGCTGAAGCCCGACCTGCGCCCCCGCGACGCGCAGCCGGCCGTGCGCATGCAACTCGCCAAGAAGGGCGCTGCAGACGAGGCTGTCGAAGGCCCCGACGACGGCCGTCTTGCCCGTGTCGGCGAGGCGCGCGGCGTGCCCGAGCGCCTCGACGAACCCGACGCGGCCGGCGAAGGCGGCGAACCGGTGCGGCGGGAGGGGGCCGGCGACCGGCGCGAGCGCGGCGCAGACGGCCTCCGCAGCGATGCGCGGGATCGACGACGGCGGGGGCTCCTGCGGCGGGGCGTCGAGGTCGGAGAGGTCCGGCGGCGGCCCCGCCGGAAGCGCCTCGGGGAGGGCGACGAGCCAGTGCGCCTGCCGGAGGCGGTCCGGGTCGGCCGTTCGCGCCAGGTCCGCCAGCGCTAGGTGGACGACCCGGAGCAGCCGGCCGACGCCGTCGAACCCGGCTGCGAGGCCGGGGATGGGGTACCCAACGACGGGCTCGGGGTCAGCCGTCGCCACGTTCTCGATCCACACCGGCAGCTCCGCCGGGCGCGTCAGGCCGGCGCGCGCCGCGGCGCACGCCGTCGCGGCGTCCACGCCGAGGCTCGTGGCCAGGCCCATCGCGGTGATCGTGGCGGCGGGCATCGCTAGAACGGTTTGCCGCAGATCACACACTCGGGCACAGGCGGCAGGCCGATGATTACGACCGGCGGCTGGAGGACCGGGAAGGGCGGCGTGTTCTTGTCGTTGTGGAGCATGATGTCGAAGGCCCGCACGACGTTCTTGCCCTCCACCTTGACGTCGAAGGAGAACAGCACGAACTCAGCCTTGCCCTTGATCTTGCTGCTGAGCATCCCGCCGCCGGCCGTGCCGCCCTCGTCGCCGGTGCTCATCTTGAAGTTGGAGTCCTTGGTGCAGATCGGGTTGCCGTCCATCTTGACCTTCTGGCTCCCCGAGGCGGTGTCCGACGACATCGCGATGTTGGGGTACGGGATGGGGATGAACGGCGCGGGCGGGCCGGGCGTCTTGCACACGTCCGGGAACGCGATCGACGTGCCGTTGCTGGACGCGTGGACCACGGAGAGGAAGTTGACGCCAACGGTTGCAGGCATGTGGGCGTTAGGAAGTGCGGAGGCTCACGGCCTCGACGTCGTGGAAGCCGCGGCGCACGCGGAGCCCGCCGCTCCACACGAGCACGACCTCGCCGCGCGCGCCGCCGTCGCCGTCCACGAGCACGCGGTCGAGGTTCACCGGGACGGGCGTGCGGCCCGTCGCGCGGCCCGCCACCTCGACGGCCGGGCGTACGCGCGGGAGCGTGAACCGGAGCAGCCCGTGCGGCGAGATCCCGATGGCGGCCCCGTGCTCGTCGCCCCGGAGGAAGCCGGGAGCCGTCAGCGCGGGCGGGGCGGTGTTGAAGAAGCGGGCGTCGAAGTCGGTCGGCAGCAGCGGCTGCCGCGCCGCCACCCACGCGGCGTCGTAGGTGCCGGCCCACGCCGTCCGCGGGGCCCAGCCCGGCGCGACGAACCCGACGGCGGCCGGCGGCGGCTGGTCCTGCGGCGTCCGGATGAGCGCGGCCGGGTCCTCGAAGTTGGGCAGCCGCGCGGCGTCGACGGGCTGCCGGCTGCGGCGGGCGCGGAAGCCCACGCCGACCGGGTTGCGCGCCTCGAAGCCGTGGTCGCGGGCGTCGGCCGGGCTGGTGTCGGTCCCGCCGGCGGCGCGCTCGTAGCCGAGGGGGATCTTCTCGAATACCGCCGCCCGCGACATCCGCGTTGCGCCGAGGGCGGACTGCCACTCGCGGTCGCCGAAGACGCGCGCCGAGGCGCGCACGGGGCCGACCTGCACGCCTACCTCGCCCTCGCGGTCGCCCGCCCGCGACGGGTACGCGTGGCCCGCTAGCACGACGTCCGACGCCGTCTTGCGGAGCGCGAGGTCCGAGGCGTACGCGACGCTCGACGCGCCGGGCTCGCCGGTGAACACGTCCGCCAGCTCCACCGGGCGCTGCTCGTCGGCCAGCGCCATGCCGCCCTCGCCGTCGAGCGCGTACGTCGCCTTCAGGACCACGACGAGGAAGTCCGCCCCGTCGAGGTCGGCGACGGCGCACGGCGCGGCGGCGAACGGGGTCCGGTTGTCGAGGTCCACGGCGGCTAGTTGATGGCCACGCGGGCCCCCTTGATCTTGTGGAGGCGCCGCGCGCGGCTCGTGATGTCGGTCCCGAGCACGACGACCTTGCCGCGCCCGTCGATGCGGACCGAGGCGCCGCCGCACTCCAGGACCAGCTCGTCGTCGGCCGCGATGCGGACCCGCTTCCCCGCGATGCGGACCGTCTCGACGCCGTCGGGCATGACGATCTCGACGGCCCGGGCCGGCGGCGGCTCGGGCATGGTGGCCGGCACGTGGAGCG
>JANPJI010000380.1:0-3325 GCA_031425425.1 Rubricoccaceae bacterium | reverse complement strand
CCGTCGAGAGCGGGGGGGCTTTGAACAGCGGGCGGGCGTACCTCTTCTCGGGGGCGAGCGGCACCCTGCTCCACGCGCTCGTCAGCCCGAACGCCGCGACCAGCGACAACTTCGGCGCGTCGGTGGCGGGCGTGCCCGACGCCGACGGCGACGGCCGCGGCGACCTCCTCGTCGGCGCCCGGTTCGAGGACGTGGGGGCTCCGAGCACCGGGCGGGCGTACCTCTTCTCGGGGGCGAGCGGCGCTCTGCTCCGCACGCTCGACAGCCCCAACGCCGAGTTCAGCGGCTCCTTCGGCGACTCGGTGGCGGGCATCCCCGACGTCGATGGCGACGCCCGCGGCGACCTCCTCGTTGGTGCCCAGGCCGAGGATGGCGGAGCGAACGACGCCGGGCGGGCGTACCTCTTCTCGGGGGCGAGCGGCGCTCTGCTCCGCACACTCGACAGCCCCAACGCTGAGGTCGCCGGCTTATTCGGCGAGTCGGTGGCGGGCGTGCCGGACGCCGACGGCGACGGCCGCGGCGACCTCCTCGTCGGTGCCCGGGCCGAAGCAGGCGGGGCGAGCGCTGCGGGCCGAGCGTACCTCTTCAGCACGAGCACGATCCCCACGGCCGCCGAGCCACCGGCTGTTCCCGCGGCCTTCGCCCTCTCGGCCTCGCCGAACCCGGCTCGCGGGGCCGTCACGCTCGCGTTCGCGCTCGACCGCCCCGGCCCTGTCCGCCTCGCCGTGTACGACGCGCTGGGCCGCGAGGTCGCCGTGCTGGTGGACGGGCCGTTCGCGGCCGGCGCTCACTCCGCGGCGCTCGACGCGGTCCGCCTCGCGCCTGGCGTGTACCTCGCGCGGCTCACGACGCCCGACGGGGCGGCGACGCGCCTGGTCTCAGTCGTCCGCTAACGCCGTGCGGTTCCTCATCGGCCTCAGCATCGCCGTGTTCGTCGTCTGCCTGCTCGGGGCGATCGGGTACACGCTCGTCGTGCTCAACTGGTCCGGCGCGCCTGTCGCGACGGTCGAGCACCCCGACACGGAGGGGACGTTCACGGCTCCGCTCGACCTCGACCCGGCCATGAACCCGCTCCGGGCGGGCCTCGACGCGCGCTACAACCAGACGCTCGGGAGCGCCCGGCTCGTCGCAACCGTCACGCTCCGCGCGCCCGACGGCGCGGAGGTCTGGACACACGACCTCCGCGTCTCGACGACCGGCGAGGGCGGGCTGGGCGGCTCCACGACCACGTCCATGCCCATCGAGCGGTTCGACGTGACGGCGGCCGGGCGGTACGCGCTGGAGATCCGTCTGGACGACGACCTCGGCGCGCGGTTCGTCTCGGCGAGCGTAGACGTCCGCCGGAACGTGCGCCCGCTGGACTGGCGGCTGCTCGGCGGGCTCGCCCTCGGCGGCGCGCTCGGGATGGGGCTCTCTCTCGTCTTGGGGGCCATCCGAGACGCGCTCCCCCATCGCAGAACCAATGCGTAGCGCTCCGAACCGCACGCGATGGATCGCGCTCGCCGAGTTCCTCGGCGGCGGCGCCGCGATTGCCGGGGCGCTCCTGATGCCGAACGCCTGGACCGGACACACCCTCACGCTACCGGCCCTGCTGGCGGGCGGGCTGCTCGCTAGCGGGCTCGTGTGCTGTGTCATGGGCGTCGGCACCCTGCTCGCCCTGCTCTCTGGACCCTCCTACTCCCCCGCGTTGCAACGCGGCGAGCCTCCCGTCGCGCGCTGGACGGTCGACGCCGACACGTGGCGGGCGTTCGTGGAGCTCAACGACGCGCTCGACCGCCAGAAGGGCGCCATTCGCAACGTCCTCCCCATCGGCGACCTGCCAACGACGGGCGTGGAAATCGTCGTCGCCCCCGACGGCGTTTGCATCGGCCCCGATTTCTACAAGATGAAGGGGCTCAATGCGGAGGAGGGTCCCTACTGGCTGGCGGGGCCGCCGCCGTATTTCGAGTTCCGCATCATCATCCGTGGGCGGTCGGTCCATCGGTGGATCGTGCGCTACCCGATCGCGCCGGGTGCCGAAGACCAGGCCGAGCGTGCACGGGCGCATTTCGTCTCTCTCTGGCCGGAGCCTCCCACGCCGGCCGTTCTTCGGCGGAGGCGGAACGTCGCGCTCGTCATCGCCGGGGCAGGTCTGGCCGCCTTCGTCGGCCCCCTCCTCACCATCCCGATGATGGCGAGCCGGGGCGCGCCAGACCTGCTCTGGAACGTCGTGGTCGCCGTGGGCCTGATGGCCCTCCCGGCGGGCCTGTTCGTCGCTCTCTTCTCGCACCGCGAGCTGGCCCGGAGCCGCTCCCGGTGATCCCCCGCGGCACCTCACGAACCGGCCCCCTCGCCGCTGACCCGTGCCCTCCTCCTCGCGCTCCCTGCCGCCGCGCCCAGCTGTCGCGCGATATCCACCCGTCCGCACCCGTGTACGCACGCGTCCCGGCCGCTGCCGCGGTTCACGCCGACGGCCGCGCCCACCCGATGCGGCGCCTCGCGCAGGCCGTCCCTCCTCCACCCTCTCCCCCACTGTCATGGCCCGCCTGATCGTCGACGCCGTCTCCCGTGAGAGCCGCAGCACGGACCTCGTCCGCGGCCTCGAACTCCTCGTCTCCGTCTCCCGCGCCAGTTCGGGCGCGGCCGTCACCGGGCTCCAGAAGCCCGACTTCCGCATCTGCCACTACGTTGGCGGCCAGTTCGACTTCCGGATCGGCGAGACGGTGTCCGAGTTGGAGTGGGAGCCGGGCGACACGGCCCCCTCGGGGTGTTACGCCCTCTCTCTGTACCTCAAGCCCGAGGGGACCGAGGAGTTCGTAAAGTGGGGGAAGCACCAGTTCTACACGTTCGGGCTCGGCGTGCAGTGGTTCGAGGCGGGCGGGCAGACGCCGGGCGGGATGTCCTACGGGCAGTTCCACTGGGGCCAGACGGTCGTCCGCGTCGAGAGCCTCGGCGAGTAGCCTCGGCGAGTAGCCTCGGCGGGCGCACGATTGAGGGGCGACGTGAGCGATTTGTTCAAGACACGGAGGGGTGCCGGGCCGTAGTCAGGTCGAATCGTCTTCCCCGTTCTGCTATGCCCGTTCGTTCCACCCTCGCCGCCGCGCTGCTCGGCCTCCTGCTCGCGCCGCCGCTCGCGGCGCAGGTCGCCACCCGCACGTTCGTCAGCCCCGCTACCGAGGCAACCGGGCTGTTCGGCTTCGTCGTCGCGGGCGTCCCCGACGCCGACGGCGACGGCCGCGGCGACCTCCTCGTCGGGGCAGACAGCGAGGACGGCGGCGCCACGGACGCCGGGCGGGCCTACCTCTACGCCTCACAAACGCGCTCGGTGACCCTTGCCGGCCCGCAG
>JANPJI010000379.1:0-4029 GCA_031425425.1 Rubricoccaceae bacterium | reverse complement strand
GAACCCGGCGGCCGGGCCGAGGTCCCACGTGTCCTGGACGAAGAGGCCGGCCGAGCCGTGTGCGTAGTCGAGTGGATCGGCCTCGCCGTCGGACTGGGCGAACCGGTCGGTCCGGCCGTCGAGCCCGGCGACGACTTCATGGGCGCCCCGGCGGAGGTCCACGCTCGCCTCGGTGTACGTCTGCGTCTGGCGGCCGGCGAACCGGAAGCCGGGCGTCTCGACGGACCGGCGGAACGAGCTCCCACTCGACCGGAGGGCGAGACGGGTGTCTCTGCCCACGAGCCGGTCGTACCCGGCAAACGCGGTGATCCGGCCCGACCCGTTCCGCTCCGCGTAGCCTGGGCCGTCGCCCCGGACTGCCGCGACGGCTCCACCGTCGCGCTCCTCCAGGGTGCCCGAAAACCCGGCGGTGAGCCTGCCCACCCCGTACACGTAGAGCGTCGGTGAGACGGTGAGCCGCCGCGTCGCCGGAAGGTTCGTGAACGCGTCGCCTTCCGCGTCGAAGGCACGCTGGCCGTTGGCCGACGCGAGGATGGTGTACCCGAGCCGGTCGGTCCTCGCCGAGGCGTAGCCAGCGACGTCGAGCCCGCCGGCCGTCGTGCCGTTCAGCAAGAGGAGCCGCTCGGGCGTGTCGCCCGGCCGCTTCGAGACGAGGTTGACGAGCCCGGCGATGGCCCCACCCCCGTAGAGCGTCGAGGCAGGCCCCTTGATGACCTCGACCTGGGCGAGGTCGAGCGGTGGGATCTGGAGAAGCGACAGCCCGCCAGAGAGCCCGCCATAGAGCGGGAATCCGTCGCGGAGGAGCTGTGTGTAGCGCCCGTCGAGCCCCTGGATCCGAAACGACGCGCTCGCCGAGACGGTGGACGTCTGCTGGACCACAATTCCCGGCGACTCGTTGAGGACCATCGAGATGCCGGACGGGTCCATGTTGACCTTCTCTTCGATCTCCTCGCCGCCAATCGTCTCGACGCGGGTCGGCGTGTCGTCGATGGTCCGGGTCGTTCGGGTCGCCGAGACGACGGCCTCCTCGGACTCCTCCACCTCGGGCGCGAGCCGGACCACGAGCGTGTCGGCGAGCGGGAAGGTGAGGTCGAATCGGGCCTCGACGTATCCGACGAACGAGGCGACGACCGCGTGAGGGCCGTCGGCGAAGGGGCCGACCATGACGCGGCCGTCGTCGTCCGTCATGCCGCCCACGGGGCGGGCACCGGGGTCCACCACGACGGTCGCGCCGGGCAACGGGTCGCCCGACTCAGCGTCGAGCACGCGGGCGTGGAGAAGGGACTGAGCAGAGATGGGGGCCGTCACGAAGAGGGCCGCCGCGAGCGTGAGCAGGCGGTGCATGGGCTTGGGGTGACATCGGGCCCCGCCGACGAGGCGGGACGGTCCACGGGGAGCGCGCCGGACGGGCGCGCCGCGAGACGGAGCGCGGGGCTCCACGAGAGGATGTCAGCCGAGGGGCGGCGGGTGCGGCACGTCGGCCACTCTGGCGGCGGGCCTCCCGTTCACTGCTGAAGACAGGCCCTGTGCGACGTCGCCTGGGACCGGCACGCCCGGCACGGCGAGAGCCGTCACGAACTGGGCGTGGCAGATGCACGCCGCCTCCGGGCTCCCGGCCGGTCCTCCATCGCCGCCGGGAGCACTATCGCCAAAGACGAGACTCCAGACGCCGCAATCCGCGTCGACGCATGGCACGAGGTCCGTGACCTCTCCCGTCACGACGAACGCGAGGAGGGCGACAAACGGGGCGGCGAGGCGGCGAAGAGGTCCCATAGCGTTGGCTCAGAAGCTAACCGGTGGGCCATCTGCGTCATCGTCCTAGCGAGCGGTCCCATCGAAGAAGGCCCGCCCCGCACCACGAGCCGAAGTGAAGGGGTGGCCGACCCTGTTGAATGGGCCGCAGGGTCCTGGCCGCTTTGCCCCCTACCCCGCCCAAATGGCACCAGAAGATGAAAGGGCCCACTTCCTGGGAAGTGGGCCCTTTCATGGGCGACCCGGACGGGACCCAACTTGAACTCTCGCGTTGCCAATTGCTCGTGCACCTGGCTGCCACCGGCCGGCGAACGGCGTATTTGTGAGCGAGACCTCACTCGGTCTGGATCAGCTGGCCGCAGGTCGTTCCGCGGGGCCATCAGCCCCGACCGAAGACAGGTTGGGGCTGGTGGGCATGGCTGGCCGTTCCTAGCGCGCGACGCTGAATGTCCGCGTGGCGCTGAACTCCGCCCCCGTCACGCGGAGGACGTACGTCCCGGCCGGGAGCGTGCCAGAGGCGACCTCCAGGGATTGCGAGGAGCCCGCCGCGACCGGCCCGGCGAAGACCGTCTGGATCTGGCGGCCCAGCACGTCATAGACCTCCGCGCGGACCGTCTGCGACTGGCTCACCTGGAGCGTCGTCCGCGCCGCGGCCACGGACGGGTTCGGCGAGACGGCCGCCAGCGCGAACGCCGAGCCGAGGCCCGGCTCGGCCGTCGTCGCCGCGCCCGGGAGCACCGTCACCGAGAACCGGCCCGACGCCGAGGCGGCGGCGCTCTCGAACGAGTAGCTCGCGCCCGCGGTCAGCGCCGTCACCGCGCCCGTCGCGTGGTCCGTCAGGCTCACCTCCCACGTCGACGGGACGCCCTCGATCGTCGCCGCCGAGATCGTGTAGGTCCCGGCCGCGGCCGTCAGCGAGAGGGGGACCGTCACCGGCGCGATGAGGCTGTACGGGAGTGACCGCTGCGCGAGCGACTTCGCCGCGCCGTCGGCGCCGGGGCCGACCGGCGCGAGCAGGGCCGCGGTGGAGGCCGGGGGCGTCCGCTTGCTCGCATCGTAGGCGTCCCACGCCTCCGTGGCACCTTCCGTGAAGTAGAGGCTCGCCGCCTCGTCGTGCACCTCCACGCCCGCCGTCGTCACGCCGTCGAGCACGAGGCCGACGTGGCGCGAGGCTACGGCCGGCCGGCCGGCAGCCGGTGCCGGCGCGGTGTACGTGAACGTGAACGGGAACGATGGCGCCGCGAAAAACTCGGCGAAGAACCCTTCCCATACCGCCGCGTCGTCTGCCGGGGTGCCGTCCGCCGTCCCTGCGACCCGCGTCCGGACGGTGAAACCGTTCGTGGGGTCGTAGAACTGGAAGACCTCGCTGAGCGTCCCGCTCGATGCCGTGAGCCCGCTGAGATCGAACGACTCGTTGAACGGGTTGCCGAGCAGGTAGAACTGGTCCGTCGCCCCGGCGCGGTCGGCCTTGCGGACGCTCGTCCGGACGTCGGCCGTCCGGAGGTACCCGTCCGCCTGCAGCGTCAGCGGGAGGTTCGCCCGCCGGCTCGTGCCCGCCGTGGCGTCGGGGCCGGGGCCGCCCTCTGTGTACATGTACCAGAAGAAGCCCCGCCCCTGGACGAGGTAGGTGCTCTTCGAGGCGGGGACCGTGTAGCCGCTGTTCGAGCCGGCACCGTTGCCGGTGTACCCCGTGAACAGGTTCGCGCCCCCGGCCGGGAACTCGTCCGAAACGCCCTGGACGAGGTTGAGCCCGGCCAGCGTGCCGACGGTGAGCCCGGCGACGGGCGGGGACAGCAGGCGGTAGCCCGCGACGGCCGACGTGACGGCCGTCGCGCTGGCCGAGGTCGGCCGGAGCGCGAGGACGGTCTGCCCCCCCGCCTTCGGCGTGCCGCGCCCGCCCTGCCCGTACACCGCCGCCGGGATGGCGTCGGCCCAGTTGGGGCTGTCCATGTTGACGTTGCTGAACGACGTGTCGAGCAGTTCCCGGCTGATCCCGTTCTGTGCCGAGATAGCGGCGCTCGCGTAGTACGACCGGTCGACCACCGACGAGTCCGGTGCCAGGAGCACGAACCCGTCGAGTGAGTTGGCGAATGCCATCACGTTCCCGTAGGCGTAGTCCACGGGGACGCCGCCGTTGTTGGTCGTGTTGGCCGTGTTGCCCAGCACGGCGAACCCGCGGGCCGGGACGACGACCGAGGCCGGGATGAGGTTCAGCGGCCGAAGGCCCGACGCGGCCGAGTCCCGTACGGCCCAGCCCTGGAGGTCGATCGGCCGGTT
>JANPJI010000378.1:0-6629 GCA_031425425.1 Rubricoccaceae bacterium | reverse complement strand
GCCGGCCGTCCATGCGCCTCCCCTCCCCTCTTCCACTCCTCCGATGAACGACGACCTCCACGACGACCTCCCGGGCGACCTCGACGACGACATCGAGATGGACATCGAGCGCCTCGACACGGACGACGACGCCACGGCGGGGATGTCCGACGACGACATCCCGGACATGGCCGAGAACTTCGGCCTCGACGCCGAGCCCGGCACGAAGGGCGTCAAGGCCTTCGGAGCCGGCCTCTCGGGCGACGTCCACGGCAACACGACCGGGGGCTCGAACGACCCGGACACCTACCGCGACGCGCCCTCATCCGGCGCGAAGACCGGTGGCGGCGGCCTCTGACGCGCGCCTGCTTCCGGACCTGCGCCCTCGTTCCGCCCGGAGCGAGGGCGCATCCCGTTCCATCCGGCCCGCCGGCCGCAACCGCTGCAGGCGCGCCGCGTACCGGGGTGGTCCCTCGCACGCCCCCATGTCGACCTCGAACCGCCGCCGCATCGACCCGCTCGACCCCGACGCGAGCCTCGACGCCTACTCCAGCGACGAGCTCGAGGAGAGCCTGTTCGGACCCGACCCGACACGTCCCCGGCCAGCCGCCCCGCGCCGGCGGTCCGCGCCCGTTCCGCCGGCGACCAAGTTCTGCCACGCCTGCGCCTCGACGCTGGACGCCCGCGCCGAGCTGTGCCCCACCTGCGGCGTCCGCCAGCCGACCGGGTTCACCCCGACGACCGACAAGAGCCGGATGGCCGCGGCCCTGCTCGCCTTCTTCCTGGGCTGGATCGGCGGGCAGAAGTTTTACCTCGGCCGGGTCGGAGCGGGCATCGCGTGCCTCCTTTTTTTCTGGACCGGCATCCCGTCGCTCATCGGGCTCTACGACTTCATCGTCCTGCTGACGATGTCCGACCGGCGCTTCGCGGAGGTCTACGGCTGAGCGTTAGGCCTGACCATCGGCGGCGGATCGGGGGCTGCGCGCCGCTTTCTCGGCGTAAGACACGATACGGTCCGCAACGTCGATGCCCGTCGCGCGCTCGATGCCTTCGAGGCCGGGCGACGAGTTGACCTCGAGCACGAGCGGGCCGCGGTCCGAGGGGAGCAGGTCCACGCCGGCCACGCGGAGGCCGAGGGCCTTGCAGGCCGTCACGGCCGTCTTGCGCGCCTCGGGCGAGATCTTGAGCGCGTGCGCGGTCCCGCCGCGGTGCAGGTTCGAGCGGAACTCGCCGTCTGCGGCCTGCCGCGTCATGCCCGCCACGACGCGGTCGCCGACGACGAGCAGCCGCAGGTCCGCCCCGTTCGCCTCGCGGACGAACTCCTGCACGATGAGGTGCGCCTTGAGCCCGCGGAAGGCCTGGATCACGCTCTCGGCCGCCTTGCGCGTCTCGCACAGGACCACGCCGACGCCCTGCGTCCCTTCGAGCAGCTTCACCACGACCGGCGGCCCGCCGACCGACCGGATGAGGTCGTCGGCCGCGTCGGCCTTGTGGGCGAAGGCCGTCCGCGGAAGGGCGATGCCCTTCTTGGAGAGGAACTGGTGCGCGCGGAGCTTGTCGCGGCTCCGCGTCACGCCGACGGAGCCGTTGAGCGTCCACACGCCCATGGCCTCGAACTGGCGCACGACGGAGAGGCCGTATGACGTGATCGAGGCACCGATGCGCGGGATGAGCACGTCCGGCGGGTCGATCCGCACGCCCTCGTAGTGGACCTCCGGGCCGGTCGCTGTGAGGTGGCCCGTGCAGCGGAGCGTGTCGAGCACGTCGACCTCGTGCCCGCGCGCGCGCGCGGCGTCGACGAGGCGCCGGGTCGAGTAGAGGTCCGGGTTGCGGGAGAGGATCGCGACGCGCATCGGTTCGGGGGTACCCGCCGGGGCCTGTGCAGGGGGAGGGCGAGAGTACGGGAGCCGCGTGACCTACGTGTGACGCTCGCGCGGGCCGGCCTCGGCCCCCACCGCCTCGTAGAGGTCGGCCGCGTGCTCCACCGTGCCGAGCCGGAACGACGCGGCGGGGTCCACGAGGACGCGCCCGACCATCGCCTCGCGGCCGAGCAGCATCGGGAAGCTCATCGTCCGCCGGTCGGCGAGCGTGAGTTCGACGGGCCACTCGGGCGTGCCGACGCGGACGCCGAGGCGCAGCCGGACCTCGACGACGATCCGCGTGTCGGCGTGGCCCGACGACGACGTGACCGTCCGCTCGTCGACGACCGGGGCCTCGCAGTGGACTGTCACGCGGCGGTGACGGCGGAAGAACGGGTGGACGACGAAGCGCACGAAGGGCGCGCCGCCGCGCTCGAAGCGCTCGATGCCGTGGGCGTGGAGGGCCGACGTCGCCGCGCCCGTGTCCACCTTGGCGCGGACGGCCGGCAGGCCGAGGTCCGGGAACGCGACCCACTCGCGCCATCCGACGACGATGGGTTCGGGCATGGAGGACGGGAAGTCAGGAAGACGGGAAGGTCGGACGGCGGGAACTGGAACGTCGCGCCTCGGCCCCATCCCGTCAACCCATCCTACAGCTCGACCTCGACGCCCTGCTCGGGGACGACCACGCGGATGTCCGGGTAGGCGTCGGCGATGGCGTCGGCCATCCACGTCTTGGCCGCCGTCTCGCCGTGGACGAGGACGACCGTCTCGGGCTGGAGCGTGCCCACGATCGACAGCAGGTCGTCGCGGTTGGCGTGGCCCGAGAACCGGAACCGGCCGACCGTCGCACGGACCTCGACGGGGCCGTCGGCGGGGTCGAACGTCATCGGCTCGCCGAGCGCGGCGGCGCGCTGGAGGCGGTCGCCCGGCGACCCCTCCTTGGAGTAGCCGACGAAGAGGATGGCGTGGCGCGGGTCCGAGACGAGGCGCGCGGCGAGGTCGAACGAGGGCGTCCGCTCGAAGAGCATGCCCGACGAGACGACGAAGATGCCCGCCTGCGAGACGGCCTCGTTGGTGCGCGCCTGGGTGCGCGGCAGCCGCTGCTGCTCCACCCCGAACACCTCGAAGTCGGGGTCCAGGCGCGGGCTGGACTCGCGCGTGCGGTCGTAGATCTCGGCGACGGCGCGCATCGAGCCGGCCGTGTAGACGGGCGTGTTGCGGGGGATCGTGCCGCGGCTCTTGGCCCGGTCGATCATCGCGAGGACGTCCTGGCTGCGGCCGAGTGCGAAGACCGGAATGAGGGCGACGCCGCCGCGCGCGACGACCGTCCCGAGCGTCTCGGCGAAGCGGCGCTCCTCGGCCTTGCGCGTCGTCCCGGCCGCCTCGGGGTCCGCCCCGAGCGTCGTCTCCAGGATCAGGACGTCGACGGCGGCGTCGGGGAAGTCCGCCTGGGGCAGGATCGTCTGGGGCTGGACGCTCACGTCGGCCGTGTAGAACACGCGGCGGCGCTGGAGCGTGCCGTCCGGGCCGGCCTCGTCGCCGTCGAGGAGCAGGCCGACGGCCCCGAGGACGTGGCTCGCGTGGTAGAACGTGCCCACGAGGTCGCCCTCGGCCTTGAGGCCGGCGAGGCGGAAGGGCGTGTCGAGGTTGTGCGTCTCGTAGACGTAGCTCAGCGCCTCGGCCGTCTCGACGTCGAACACGGGCGCAGTCTGCGTGCTGCCCTCACGGACGCGCCGCTTCTGGAGGCGCGCCGACGACGGCAGCAGCACCTCGGCGAGCATCGCCGTCGGGCGCGACATGTGGACGTGCGCGTGCGGCACCTCGCGGGCGAGGACGGGGAGGGCCCCGAGGTGGTCGTGGTGCGCGTGCGTCACGACGACGTGGTCCACCGGCCGCGACGTGAGGAGCTCGAACGGCGGCAGCGCATCGTACCCGTCCTTGTCGGGGTCCATCCCGGCGTCGAGGACGACGCCGGTGCCACCGATCTCGATGTAGTGGCACGAGGCGGCGATTTCGTGGGTGTCGCCGAGGGAGAGGTAACGCATGCAGAGGGGGGGAACGCAGCCCAAGGGTACCGCCGCGGCGGGCGCGCGTTTCTGCGTTTCCGGTTAGAAACGGCGCGCCGGACCGACCCACCGACGAACCGACCCGCCGATGGCCCTGCGCAGACGTCCACGTCACGGGAACGGCCGCGTCGCGTCACGGTCGAGCCATGTCGCGGTCACGCCGCGGTGCGGGTGCGCCGCGGATCGCGGGCGGGCGTTGCGGGGTTCGATCCGCCCCCTCTCGCCACCCATGCCCGACGCCTTCACCGTCCATCGCGCCACCGAGGCGCGCCGCGACCACCACCGCCCAGGCGGCGGCTTCCGCAACCCGTGGACCGTCCCGTCGGACACCGTGGACCCGGCCCGGGCGGCGCGGTGGATGGCCGGACGCATCGTCGCGCGGCGGAAAGCCCCTGCGACGCCGCACCTGGTCCTCACCCCGGCCGACCTCGCCACACCCGACGACGGCGTGAAGGTGACGTGGCTCGGCCACGCCTCGGTCCTGCTCCAGTCGCCACAGACGGCGCTCCTCGTCGATCCGGTGTTCTCGGACCGCGTCAGCCCGCTCGCGTTCGCCGGACCCGCCCGCGAGGTCGCGCTCCCCATCGTGCCGGCAGGCCTCCCGCGCATCGGCACCGTCGTGCTCACGCACGACCACTACGACCACCTCGACGTCGCCTCGGTGCGGTTCCTCCAGCGCCGCGACCGGCCCGTGTTCGTGTGCCCGCTCGGCGTCGCGGCGTGGCTCCGGCGCGCCCTCGGGCCGGACGTCCGCGTGGCAGAGCTGGACTGGTGGGACGCCGTGGACCTCCCCGGCGGCGTCCGCGCGACGGCCACGCCGACCAAGCACTTCTCGGGCCGTGGCCTCACGAACCGCGACGGAACGCTCTGGTGCGGCGTCCACCTCTCGTTCGCCGCGCCCGGATCGGAATCCGGTTCACCCGGGGGGGCAGGCTCCACGGTCGTCTACAACGTCGGCGACACCGCCCTCGCGCCGGTCTTCGCCGAGGTCCGCGAGCGGCTCCCCACAGCCGACCTCGCCGTGGTGCCCGTCGGAGCGTACGAGCCGCGGTGGTTCATGTCGCGGGTCCACGTGGATCCCGCCGGGGCGCTCGACGTGTTCGAGGCGACCGGCGCGCGCGCGATGCTCGCCGCCCACTGGGGCACGTTCGACCTCGCCGACGAGCCCCTCGACGAGCCCCCGCGACTCCTCCTCGCCGACGCCCACGGCCGCGGGCTGAACGGGCGCGTGCGCGTGCTCCCCGTCGGCGGTCAGCTCATCGTGGGTCCCACGTCACCGGCGGGTTGAACGGGAGCCGGAGGGCAGCGCGGGCCTCCTCCTGTGCGGCGTCCACGCGGGCCCGCCACGCGTCCGCCTCCGACGTTCGGCGGGCGGGCACGACGAGGCGCGGCGTGCCGGCTGAGCCGAGGTCGGGGCGCGAGGCACCGTCGCCGCCGGCCACGCGGACCCGCGAGATCAGCGCAGCGCGGCGACGCAGGGCGGACGGACGCCGACGGGCGACGTCCAGGACGGGGTTGGCGACGGAGAGCACGAGCGGGGAGCGGTCGTTCATGGCGGAGCCGACGGGAGGTCGCGGCCTTCGTGAGAAAGGAAGATCGGGCGATTCGCCTCACCCGCGCAAGTCATCACGATGATTTACATTTTTTATATCGCCTCTCGAATAGCTCGTGCCGACCTTTCGAAGGTGACGAGGCAGGAAAGCCGTATTTCCTGAGGCCGGACGGTGACATTCAGGTGTCACGCCGCGAGCGGACCTTGGCGGAAACGCTCCCCCGCCCCCATGCGCGCACACGACCTCTCCCTGCTCGCCGCCCCCTTCGACTCGTCCGACGTCGAGTGGAAGCCCGGCGCGACGACGCGCGACAAGACCAAGGGCCTCGCGATGGCCTACCTCACGAGCCGGGCCGTGCAGGACCGCCTCGACGCCGTCTGCGGCCCCGCGGACTGGCGCAACGAGTATCGGCCCGGCCCCGACGGCGGCGTCGTGTGCGGCATCTCGGTCTACGTCGAGCGCGGCGTCGACGGCTCTGGCGCTCCGGCACCCGAGTGGGTGACCAAGTGGGACGGGGCGGACAACACGGACGTCGAGGCGGTCAAGGGCGGCCTCTCGGGCTCGATGAAGCGCGCGGCCGTCATGTGGGGCATCGGCCGGAGCCTGTACGGCCTGCCGGCGCAGTGGGTCCGCCTCGACGAGCGCGGCCGGTTCGCCGAGCCCCCGCGCCTCCCGCGCGAGTATGGTTCCAGCCAGCCGGCGCGCGCGCCGTCCCGTCCCGAGGTGCCTCGCGCCGAAACGCCTCGCAGCGTCGTGCCCGAAGCCCGGGTGGGCGTCCCGAGGCCGAGTGACCCGCGCGGCGAGGCGTCCCGGCCGGGGCCGCCCGCGGGTCGTCCCGACGTCTCCCGCGCCGAGGCGTCGCACCCCGATGCCAGCCGGGCCGGGACGCGGCGGATCGTGCGCCCGGCACCGGGGCGCCCCGGCGAGGGCGACGGGGGCTCGCACAGCGCCGAGCCCGGCTTCTGAGGCGACCGCCGGCCCGGGCCTCCCGGCCGGCGGCTACTCCCCGGTGTGGGCGGTCAGCTCGTCGCGGCGGTTCTTCTGGCGCAGCTTCCGCAGCGCCTTCTCCTTGATCTGGCGGACCCGCTCGCGTGTGAGGTCGAACTCCTGCCCGATCTCCTCGAGCGTCATCGGCGTCTCGCGCCCGATGCCGAAGTAGAGCCGCGTCA
>JANPJI010000377.1:0-1671 GCA_031425425.1 Rubricoccaceae bacterium | reverse complement strand
CGTGCCACTCGGCCGTGTCGACGCGAACGCCGCGGAGGTCGGGGGCGGAGAGCGCCCGCCGGCCGGCGCGCGCCAGCACGTCCGTCTCGTCCGCTGTCCGGGCGTCGAGGCCGAGGAAAGCCGCCAGGCTGTGCGCGGCGGTCGCGAGCGTGTCCGTCGCCTCGGCGAGAGCCCGCGCGGCTGCGGCGACGCGCGGGGCGTCGGCCGGGAGGAACGCGCGGCGGCGGCTGCCCCAGAACGGGTGCCGGGCCGGAACGCCGATCTCGGCCACGAGCGCCTGCGCCTGCGCGACGAGCGCGCGGCGGCGATCCGCCTCTGCCTCGCTCCACGCCTTCATCTCGGCGTCGGTCTCGACCGGCGGGCGGACGTCGGTCCAGCGCTGGCGCGCCTTCAGCAACGTCCCGTAGGCGTCGAACGGGCGGATGCCGGACGCGCCGACCTCGGCGTAGACGGCCTCCGCGTAGCCGTTGAGCACGTCGCGGGCGTCAACGAGCGCTGCGAGGTCGGTCCGGAGGGCGTCCGAGACGGGTTCGTGGAGGGCGAGCGTCCGCTGGAGCTCGGCGAGGAGCGCCTTCTTGTTCGTCTTGTGGCTGTGGAGTTCGAGGCACGCTTCGCCGAGGTGAGCCTCGTCGAGGCGGCGCTTGACGACCTCGAGGGCGGCCATTTTCTCGGCGACGAACAGCACCGTCTTGCCGTGGCCGACGGCCTCGGCGATGAGGTTCGTGATGGTCTGCGACTTGCCCGTCCCGGGCGGCCCCTGAATCACGAGGTGCCGCCCCTGCGCGACGTCGAGCAGCGCGAGCGTCTGCGAGCCGTCGGCGTCGAGCACCTGGTGGGCGTCGTGCGGGTCGAGGTGTCGGTCCAGCGGTTCGTCGTCGCCGAGGCGGCCGGGCACGGGCACGAAGCCGTCGCCGAGGAGCGCCGCGACGACGGGGTGGCGGGACGGTTCGGCGTCGGCGGGCCACACCGCGGCGTCGAGGTCGTTGTACATCAGGAGCCGGCCGAAGAGGAAGAACCCGAGATGCACGGCGTCCGGCTCGACGCGCCACCGCGGCTTCCCCGAGACCGCATCCGCGACGAGCGCGAGGTAGGTCGTCAGGCCGAAGTCGTCGTCGGTGGGGAGCGGGAGCGAGAGGCCGAAGCTGCTTTTCAGCCTGGCCTGGAGCGACAGGTTGCCGGCCACGTCCTCGCCCGTGTGGCGGAGCCGGAAGCGGGCCTGAACGCTGGAACGGTCCAGTTCGACCGGCACGAGCACGAGCGGTGCGGTGCGGGGGAGTTCGCTGGCGTCGTCCTCGTACCACGTCAGCGTGCCGAGGGCGAGGTAGAGCACGTTGATGCCCTGCTCCTCGACGAACGTCCGCGCGGCGTAGAACGTGGCAAGCAGCCGGGCCTGCAGTTTCTGCGACGTGTACGGCGTCTGGAGCTTCGAATCTGTGTGGAGCCCGCCCGCGCCGTGCGGCGGGGCCGCGTCCGGCTGCGCGAGACGTGCGAAGAGGTCGTCGGCAGCGGACGGAGCCGTGCGCGGCATCTCGTCGCCGCCATCGGACGCCGGCTCGAACGACATCGTCCGGCCTTTCTCGACGAGGATCCGGAGCAACTCGGCCGGCTTCTCGTCGACCACGTCCAGGCCTCGTGCGGCGAGCGTCCGGTAATTGAGGAGCGGGTTCCGGA
>JANPJI010000376.1:0-1610 GCA_031425425.1 Rubricoccaceae bacterium | reverse complement strand
GTCAGTCCTCCCGACGTCGGACGGCGCGCACCGCGTCGTCCACGTCGGCGAGGATGCGGCGCGCGCGCGGGAGGAGCGCGTGGCCGGGCGCGAGCAGCGTCATGCCGCTGGGCGTTCGCGCGAAGAGGCGGACGCCGAGCTCGTCCTCGAGCTCGCGGAGGCGGCGGCTCAGCGGGGGCTGCGCGATTCGGAGCACCTTCGCGGCGCGGGTGACCGTGCCCTCGTCCACGATGGTCACGAACGTGCGTAGCTGCGCGAGGCTCACGGGGACAGGATAGATCGAGACGGTATTGGACGCCCGCGCGCGCGACGGACACTGTCCGGGAGGCGATGACGGTGGAGATCTTCGGGACGCGCGAGGGCGAGGCGCTGCGACGCGCGGGCAAGGTGGCGGCCGAGACGCTGGCGGAGGTGGCGTCGCGCGTCGCGGCGGGCATCACGACGGCGGACGTGGACGCGTGGGTGCGCGAGGACACGAAGCGCCGCGGCGGCGTGCCGAGCCAGCTCGGGTACCACGGCTTCCCCGCCGCGGTGTGCACCAGCCGGAACGAGGTCGTCTGCCACGGGATCCCCAGCCGCGCCGACCGGCTCGTCGACGGCGACATCGTCAACGTCGACGTGACGACGATGTTTGGCGGCTTCCACGGCGACACGTCGGCGACGCTCGTCGTCGGCGCGCCGAGCCCGGAGGCGCTGCACGTGGTCGACGTCGCGCGGCGGGCCCGGGACGCCGGGATCGCAGTCGTGCGGGACGGCGCGCGCCTCGGCGACGTGGGCGCCGCGATCGAGGAGCTCGCGCGGCGCGAGGGGTGCAGCGTCGTGCGGGAGTACGGCGGGCACGGCATCGGGCGGCGCATGCACGCGGCCCCGCACGTCTCGCACGTGGGCACGCGCGGGACGGGGATGCGGCTGCGCGCCGGCATGGCCTTCACCATCGAGCCGATGGTGAACCTCGGCGGGCCCGAGGTCCGGCTGCTCGACGACGGGTGGACCGTCGTCACCGCCGACGGCTCGCTGTCGGCGCAATTCGAGCACACCGTGCTCGTGACCGCCGACGGCGTGGAGATCCTGACCCTGCTGTAAGGCCCGCGCCTCCGTCGGCGTTCCACGGGCATGCTCTCTTTCCCCTGCGGCGCCGACTGGGCGTCGATGAAGCGGCTCGACGGTCCGGCGCGCCTGTGCGGCGAGTGCCAGGCGGTCGTGCACGATCTGTCGGCCCTCACGGAGCAGGAGGCATCACGCCTGCTCGAAGCGCGGGCCGGCCGCCTCTGCGTGCGGTACCTCTACGACGCGGCGACCGGCGCGGTCGCGTACGCCTCGCCGCCCGTCCCGGCCACGCGCCTCGTCCCGGCCACGCGCCTCGTCCGGTCCCCGGCCCGTCCGGTGCCGGAGCGCGGCCCCCGGCTCGCGCGGCGGCTGGCCGGGCTCGTCGCCGCGGCGGGGCCTGTCTTGCTGCAGGCCTGCGGCGGAGTCGGCGCGTACGATCGCCCCGAGCGTCATCTACCGTTTGCGGCGAGGGTCGAGGCGGACGCGAGCTCGGGCATGGCGGTGACGGCGGGAGCGACGGACGCCGGTGTCGAGGGGGGGCACCAGGCCGATTGACTGTCATG
>JANPJI010000375.1:0-2870 GCA_031425425.1 Rubricoccaceae bacterium | reverse complement strand
GCCGGGCATCATGGAGGCCGCCAACCTGGGCGCCCAGGAGGCCGGCGGCGCCTCGGTCGGGCTCGGGATCGTCCTCCCGCACGAGCAGCGGACGAACGCCTACGTCGACCGCGACAAGGAGATCGTCTTCGACTTCTTCTTCGCCCGCAAGACCATGTTCGTCAAGTACGCCCAGGGCTTCATCGTCCTCCCGGGCGGGTTCGGGACGCTCGACGAGCTCTTCGAGGCGATCACGCTCATCCAGACGGGCAAGGCGGCCCGCTTCCCGGTCGTCCTCATGGGCACGGCCTACTGGGCGGGCCTGCTGGCGTGGATCCGCGAGACGCTCCTCACCAGCGGCACCATCTCGCCCGCCGACCCGGACCTGCTCACGCTCACCGACGACCCGGCCGAGGCCGTCCGCATCATCGAGGCGTTCACCGCCGAAACGGGCGTCGCACAGAACTTTTAGCGCCGCTGGAGGGTCCGCCGGACGCCCGGAGGGGCGCGCCTGTCCTCCACAGCCGACACCGGCCGGCTCGCAAGACTGCACGAATGGCCGCCGCGGCCCGTTACAGCGCCCGGCACAGTCCGTGCATCGCCCCTCTTCGTCTGTCTCTCACCTCCTTTCCGATGACCCGACTCACCCTCCTCGGCTTCGCCGGTGCCCTCTTCGCCTCGGCCCCCGCCGGTGCCCAGACGACGCCCGACAGCCTCGCCGCGGACTCCGTGGCGGTCGACTCGCTCGCCGGGCCGACCTACGACACGGCCGCCGCGCGCGTCTTCAACAGCGAGGCGGTCGCGGCCGAGCGCGACACGCTCTACGCCGTCGCCCTCACCAAGTACGACCAGGCGCTCGTCGCCGACCCGACGTATCCGCCGGCCCTGCTCGGGCGCGGCAACATGCTCTCGCAGCTCGGCCGCAACGCCGACGCACGGACGTCCTACGAGGCCGCCGTCGCCGCGGCGACGGTCCGCGGCGCGGAGTTCGACCAGGTCCGCACCATCGCGGCGCGCAACGTGGAGGCCGTCATCGGCATCCTCGCCCAGGAAGAGGAGATCGCGCGGGCGAACGCCTCCAACGCGGCGCAGGCCGCGGCCATCGCGGACCAGACGGCCGCCGTCGAGGCGGCTACAGCGCTCCTCGCGACGGACCCCCTCACGCCGGAGTCCGCCCAGCAGGCCTACGACCTCCTCGAGCAGGCGCGCGCCTCGGGCTACGACCCCAACAACGTCGCCTTCTACTACGCCAAGGCGCTCAACGCCCTCGGCCGCGGTGCCGACGCGCTCCCGTACGCCGAGCAGGCGCTCGCGGCGAGCACGGACGCCGACAAGTCGGTCTTCTACATCCAGATCGGCATCGCCTACCGGTTCATGGCCAACGACACGGCCGCGCGCGAGGCGTTCACGGCTGCCAAGACCGGCTCGTGGGCCGGCTGGGCGGATCACTACCTCGCCGAGATGGGCGACCCGCCGGCCCCGACGACGCCCTGACCGGCCGTCGGTCTGAACACGCGAGCGCCGCGTCCTGCCATGCCGGACGCGGCGCTCGACGTTTGAGAGGACGCGTCGGCCGCCCGAGTCGGCACTACACCGCGTTGCGGCTGCCGTACCACCAGATCGCGACGAGCAGCACCGCCGGGACGAGGAGCGACGCGACGGGCATCCATTCGAGGCCGACGCCGAAGCCTTCCGGGGTCGGGGCGAGTAGCAGAGCGAGCATGAGCAGGGTCGTGTGTGTGGCAGGAAAGCTACGCCGGTCGTCCAGGCGCGGATTCGACGAGCGCACGGACGACCGGGGCAAGCTCGACTCGCCAGGCCGGTGGAGCGATACCGTACGCCGCTTCAAAGCCGGTGGTGTCCAGTTCGACGCGCACGGGACGAGCGGCCGGCGTCGGGTAGGCGGATGTCGAGATCGGCGTGACGACGCCGCGAAACGCCGGGTCGAGGTCGCGGGCCAGGCGGGCGGTCTCGGTGGCCAGGTCGAACCACGTCGCGAGCGGTGCGCCGGTGTAGTGAAACGTCCCCCAGACGCCGCGGCCATCCCAGGCGCTCACAGCGGCCATGAGGCACGCACGCGCGACGGCCGCGGCCGACGTCGGCCCGCCCCACTGGTCGGCCACGACGCCGAACGTCTCGCGCTCGCGCGCCAGCCGCAGCATCGTGCGGACGAAGTTGTGCCCGTGCCGCGAAAACACCCAGGCCGTCCGCAGGATCACGTGCTCGGCGAGCGCCTCGCGAACTGCCGCCTCGCCCTCGGCCTTTGTCCGGCCGTACACGCCGAGCGGTGAGACGGGGTCGGCCGGGGTGTACGGCGCGCCCTTCGTGCCGTCGAACACGTAGTCGGTCGAGACGTGGACGAGCGGGACGCCGACAGCGGCGCACGCCTCGGCGACGTGGCGCGCGCCGTCGCGGTTGACCGCCGCCGCGAGGCTCGGCTCCTCCTCGGCGCGGTCCACGGCCGTGTACGCGGCGGCGTTCACGACGGCATCGGGGCAGGCATTCTCGACGGCCCGCCGGACGGCCGCGGCGTCCGTGATGTCGAGATCCGCCACGTCTGTACCGACGGCCGTGACGCCTTCCGAGGCGCAGAGCGCGAGCAGTTCCAGGCCGACCTGCCCGTTGGCCCCGGTGACGAAGACGGTCATCGTGCCGGCCCCTCGAAGAGAGCGTTGGGAAGGACGGTGAGATCGCGAAGGCGCGGGAGCGCGCGGTCCTTGTCGGAGAGCGTCGGCGCGTCGCAGGGCCAGTCGATTCCGAGGTCCGGGTCGTCCCACGCGAGCCCGCCCTCGTCGCCAGGCTGGTAGACGTCGGTGCACTTGTAGAGGAAGTCAACCTGCTCGGAGACGACGCAGAAGCCGTGGGCGAGGCCGGGCGGGACCCACAGCTGG
>JANPJI010000374.1:0-3967 GCA_031425425.1 Rubricoccaceae bacterium | reverse complement strand
GGGAGCCGCCCCCTTCTGGCCACCCCAACCGGCGGGCGGCCGGCCCCCCGCGGGGACGCCCGGCCGCCGCGAGGCCCGTCCGCATGACCCGACGACTACCGGACGACCGTGAACCGCTGCGTGGACTGGACCGCGCTGCCCGAGGCGCGGACGACGTAGAGGCCTGCCGGCAGCCGCGACACATCCACCGAGAACGCCTGCTCGGCACCGACCGGGCCGTCGTGGAGGAGCGCCACGCGGCGCCCGAGCGCGTCGTACACGGCGACGGTCACGGCCTGCGTCGAGCCCGAGCGGAGCGTGAACGTGGCCGTCTCCGTGGCCGGGTTCGGGGCAACGGCCGAGAGGCCGGCCGCGTCCGCCGCCCGCGTCTCGTTGGCGACGACGCCCGTCACGGTGAAGTTGGCGTTGTTGACGTCGAAGAAGTTGTTGCCGACGGCCTGAATGAGGAGCCGGCCGCGCGTCGTCTCGACGTCGGGGATGCGGACGTCCTCCGAGCCGTCGTTGGGCGTCGAGGCGACGAGGGTGCTGAAGGTCGTCCCGCCGTCGGTCGAGTAGCGGATCTCGACAGACTCGACGTCGACGCCGTCCGCGTCCGGGAGGCCGCCGTCGTCGAGCAGGTCCGTGTTGGCGACGCTCCACGTGACGGTCTGCGTCGAGAGGCGAGCGAACGTGAGTCCGGCCGTGTTGGGCGCGGTGACGGCGAACGGGCCGGCCCCGGCGTCGGTGGCGATGAAGATGTTGGCGTCGCCGATGGCCCCGCCGCCGGCGCGGTTGTCCCTCGCCGTGAGGCGGAAGGTGAGCACGCGGGCGTCGATGGGCAGGCCCTCGCCGCGGACCGGGGCCAGGCCGGCGAGTTGGCGAGAGAGCTGCGGGAAGTAGCGCACCGGCGACGGCGTCGGGTTGAAGGACCGGAAGTAGGGCGGCCCGACCGGGATGCCGTTGTTGGCCGGCGCACCGGCCGCGCCGAGGTTGAAGTCCTCCCACGCATACGTCAGCGAGGCCGGCGTCGCGTCGACCGCGGAGCCGGTGAGCACGAACGGCGTGCGGACCGGGATCACGAAGCCCGCAGGCACCGTCACGATCGGGATGTCGTTGTTGGTCGGGGCTGTCGCCCCGCAGGTGCTCCCGCCGCCGGTCGAGATGAACCCGACGATCTCCTGGAGCGAGACCGCGTGGAAGTACGGGTCGCTAAAGGACTGGATGTCGTTGGACCCGCAGATGCCGGCGTAGGCCATGATGGTCGAGCCCGAGCCCGGCTCGAAGGCCGTGCTGCCGTTGCGGTTGCCGCCGGAGCAGCTGCCCTGGTTGCCGTTGAAGCTGTGGTTGCCTCGAAACTGGTGGCCCATCTCGTGGGCGACGTAGTCGATGTAGAACGCGTCGCCGGTGGGCTGCGGGAGGCCCGTGACGCCCCTCGCCTTGTTGCCCGCGTTGCACACGACGCCGAGGCCGGCGACGCCGCCACCGCCGGTCGAGAAGACGTGCCCGATGTCGAAGTTGGCCGTCCCGATGCGCGCCGTGATCAGGGCCTGGTTCTCGCCGAGCAGGGTCGGGCCGTCGCTGTTGGTGAACGGGTCCGAGGCGGGGAGCCCGACGAAGACGAGCGTGTCGTTGTTGGCGACGATCTCCATGCGCACCGAGAGCTCGTTCTCGTAGACTTGGTTGACGCGGTTCATGGCCGTCACCTGGGCTGCGAGCGCGCCGGCGACGGTCCCGCCGTGGAAGGTCGAGTACTCGACCGTCGCCGAGAGCGCGAGGCGGTACGTCCGCAGCGTGGCCCCGTTGGAGGTCGTCGGGGCGACCGCGCCGGGGTCGCCGGCATTGGCGTCTTCGAGGCGCTCCGCGGCGATGGCTGCCCGCTGCTCGTCCGTCAGCACGACGTCGCCGCTGCCGTAGGCGATGTAGTCGTCCGCGTTGCCGACGGCGTAGGGGTCCACGTAGACCGTGCCCTCGGGCATGCGCGCCATCGCGGCGAAGCCGGCCGGGGTGAGGCTCAGCCGGACCGTCGCCGACGGCACGTCGCGGCCCTGCCCGACGTAGGTCCGGATGCCGGGGTACTTCGCCTGAAGGGCGGGGGCCATGATGGACGACTCGACGACGCGGAACCACAGCACGGACCCGTCGGGGGCGGGCACGGGCACGTCGACGGCTCCGGCGAAGCCGAGCGATTCCAGCGGGGCCGTCGCGAGGCGCGCCGCCATTGCCTCGCGGTCCATCCGGAGCGTGCGGTAGGCCGCCGGCGTGCTCGTCCGCGGCCCCGCCGCCCGCATGGCTGCCTCGGGGACGTCCGACCAGAAGGCGTCGGCGCTCTGCGCCGAGGCAGCGGGGAGCAGGACGAGGGCCGCCGCGAGGACGGCGAGAGGGCGCGAGGCAGAGACGAACGGCATGGACGGCGGAGCGCGTGTGAAGAACAAAGACTACGGCCGATCCGGCCGGAAGTCATCCCACGCCCTCACTTCGTGCCCCGTCCGTCACGGCCTCGGCGGGACGCCCAGGATGGCGTCGATGCTGCCCGACGTCACCGAGTGGTACGTCGGGCGGGCGGCGGCGTAGATCCGCTCGGCGAGCGGGCGGCCCCAGTCCGTCCCAGCGAGGTCGGCGAAGAGCGGGCGGACGTACTTGCGGCGGCCCTGGCGCATCAGGAACGACTCGAGGGCGGGGAGGGCGGGCTCGTAGCGGTTGCGGATGGCGATGCGGAGCCACGCGAAGAGGACCTCGCTGTTGCCGGTACGCGTGAACCCGAACGCCCGGTCGAGGGCGTCGAGGCGCGCCGCGGGGAGCGTATCGGGGAGCGCCTGGAGGAAGTGGAGCCACTGCGGCGTCGCCCAGGCATCGGTGGCGAGCGTGGCCGGGTCGGCTCCACCGACGAAGGCGGCGGCGGCCGCGTCGGCGAGGGCGAGCGCGGCGGAGCGGACCGGCGGGACGTTGTCCGGCAGGCCGGACTCGTAGAGCCACTCCTCAGGGCGGACGCGTGCGCGGAGCGCGGCGTAGCCCGCGAACAGCTCGCGGTCCATCTCCGCCAACAGCCCGGCCGTCGTCATCGATCCGAAGGCGTTGCGGTCGAAGTAGGCGCGCAGGAACGCGTCGAGGCGCTCGCGGCCGACCGTCGCCTCGATGGTGTAGAGGAACGCGGCCCCCTTCTCGTAAGGGACGGTCGTGAAGCCGTCGTCGGGGCTGCGGCCCGTGAGGTCCACGTGCAGGATCTGGTCGGCGGGCGGGAGCGTCGCCAGCTCCGCGACGAGCTCGGCGCGGCCGAGCTGGCGCAGCATCTCGGCGTACGGCGCGCCGTAGACGGCCTCCATGATGCGGTTCTCGAAGTAGACCGTAAAGCCCTCGTTGAGCCAGAAGTCCGCCCAGGTGGCGTTGGTGACGAGGTTGCCGGACCACGAGTGGGCCAGCTCGTGGGCGACGAGGCTCACGAGCGAGCGGTCGCCGGCAAGGATCGTCGGCGTGGCGAAGGTCAGCGTCGGGTTCTCCATGCCGCCGAACGGGAACGAGGGCGGCAGCACGAGCAGGTCGTAGCGGCCCCAGCGGTACGGCCCGTAGAGGCCCTCGGCGGCGGCGATCATCCGCTCGACGTCGCGGAACTCGCTCTCGGCGGGCCCGACGACGGCCGGCTCGGCCCAGACGCCCGCGCGCTCGCCGAGCGGGCGGAACTCGATGTCGCCGATGGCGAGCGCGATGAGGTACGGCGCGACCGGGTGTTCCATCTGGAAGCTGAACAGCCGGCGGCCGTCCGGCATCAGGGCGGGATGGCCGTTGGCGTCGGCGCTCATAACGGCCGTAAGGCCGGCCGGAGCGATGATGTCGGCGTCGTAGGTCTGGCGGATGCCGGGGCTGTCCTGCGTCGGGATCCACGTGCGCGTGAGGATGGCCTGGCCCTGGGTGAACAGAAACGGCTGGCCCGACGACGTCTGGGCCGGCGTGAGCCACTGCACGGCCGCCGCGTCGGGCGCGCGTACGAGTGGAC
>JANPJI010000373.1:0-4918 GCA_031425425.1 Rubricoccaceae bacterium | reverse complement strand
AAGGCCGCCCGCACGCGCGCGCTCGACGTGTCGACCACCGATGCCACGCCGGTCTCGGCGTCGACGACGCTCAGCAGTCCGACGGCCGGGAGCACTTCCTCGCGGGGGTCCACGACGCGCACCGCCACGACGTCGTGCGTGCGGCCCGCGCGGCGGAGCGCCCGGGCGACGGCCTCGCCCTGCGACGCGGGCACCAGGAAATCGCTTACGAGGACCACGATCGCGCGCCGGCGCACGACCCGGAGCACGTGGTCCAGGGCCCCGGCGATGTCGGTCCCGCGGCTCCGCGGCGCGTGCGCGAACAGGTCGCGGAGCACGCGCAGCACGTGGCGCTTGCCCTTCTGCGGCGGCACGAACCGCTCGACGGCGTCCGTGAACAGCGCCAGCCCGACGCGGTCGCCGTTGCCGAGGGCCGAGAAGCCGAGCACGGCGCAGACCTCGGCCGCGAGGTCGCGCTTGGCCGCCACCCCGCTCCCGAAGTCCTCGGAGCCCGAGATGTCGACGGCCAGCACGAGCGTCTGCTCGCGCTCCTCTTCGAACAGCTTCACGTACGGCTCGCCCGTCCGCGCCGAGACGTTCCAGTCGATCGTCCGCACGTCGTCGCCGACGAGGTACGGGCGGACCTCGGCGAACTCGATCCCACGCCCGCGGAACGCCGAGTGGTACTCGCCGCCGAACACGCTCTCGACGAGCCCGCGCGTGCGGACCTCGACGCGGCGAATCTTGCGGAACAGCTCGCGGGGGATCATGGGGCGACAACGACGGAATGGCGGGAGGTCGGGCGCGTCTCGACGGGAAAATCAATTACCTGTCGCGACAAGCATCTATCTTGCCTGCCCACTCACGCCCCACCGCCATGTTACGCGCAGCCCCGGCCGCCCTCGTCGCCGCCGCCCTCTTCCTCGCCCCGTCCCCGACGGTCACACCCGACGTCGCGCTCCCGGCGGCTCCGACCGCCGCCGCCGGCCTGCCCGCCGCCGGCACGTACACGCTCGACCCGGCCCACTCGACGGTCGGCTTCCGCATCCGCCACATGGGCATCGCCATGGTCGAGGGCGAGTTCGACGCCTTCGAGGGCACCGTCGTCTTCGACCCGGCCAACATCGCCGCGACGACGGTCTCGGCCACGGTCCAGACGACGAGCGTCGACACGGACGTCGACGCCCGCGACGGACACCTCCGGACGGCCGACTTCTTCGACGTCGCGACGTACCCCACGATGACGTTCCAGAGCACGGCCGTGCAGCCGACCGGCCCGAACACGTTCCGCCTCACCGGCGACCTGACGCTCCACGGCGTCACGCGCCCGGTCACGCTCGACGTCACGGCGGCCGGCCCGATCACCGACCCGCGCGCCGGCCAGCGGGCCGGTTTCCACGCCGAGGGCGAGATCGACCGGCGCGACTTCGGCATCACGTGGGGCCAGGACCTCCCGAGTGGCGTCCCCGGCGTCGGCCACATCGTGAAGCTCGTCCTCGACGCCGAGGCGACGTCCGCGTCCTGATCCGGCCCGGCCGGAGACCCTATCTTTCCGGCGCCCGGGGCGCGTCCGCACGGTCGGGCGCGCCCCGCCCCTTTTCCGGTCCGCCGATGTCCGCCCCCCGCGTCGCCGTCCTCGTCTTTCCCGGGTCCAACTGCGACCACGACGCCTACCACGCCGCGAAGCACGTCTTCGGGGCCGACGCGCGGTTCGTGTGGCACAAGGAGGAGCGCCTCGGCGCAGCGGACCTCGTGATCGTCCCCGGCGGGTTCTCGTACGGCGACTACCTCCGGGCCGGTGCCATCGCGCGCTTCTCGCCCGTCATGGAAGACGTGGTGCGGTTCGCGAACGACGGCGGGCTCGTGCTCGGTGTGTGCAACGGGTTCCAGGTGCTGTGCGAGGCCGGCCTGCTGCCCGGCGCGCTCGTCCGCAACGCGAGCCTGCGGTTCGTCTGCCGCGACGTCCACGTGCGCGTCGAGACGGCCGCGACGCCGTTTACGGGCGAGATGGCGGCGGGGCAGGTGCTGACCGTGCCCGTCGCCCACGGCGAGGGCAACTACGTGGACACGGACGAGAACCTGGACCGCATCGAAGCGGACGGCCAGGTCGTCTTTCGCTACTGCACGGCCGCCGGCGAGGTCACGCCCGAGGCGTCCCCGAACGGGTCCAGCCGCGGCATCGCGGGCATCGTCAACGCGGCCGGCAACGTGCTCGGGATGATGCCGCACCCCGAGCGCTGCGTCGAGGCGCTCCTCGGCCACGCGAGCGTCCACGGCGGGGCGGACGGCGCGCTCCTGTTCGGGTCCGTCTTCGAGCACCTCGCGGGCGAGGCCGAGGTCGGAGCCGCCGTCGCGGCGTAGTGGCCGTCGTGGTCCCCGTCGCGGCCCGGCGCACGGTCGCGCTGCGCCTCGCGCCTGAGGCAGCCTTCGCGCTCCTCTCCGACGTCCCCGCGTGGGGCGCGCTGTTCCCGCACGTGGATCTCGTGGAGCCGTTTCCCGATGCCGGTCCCGATGCGTTCCTCTGGACGATGGCCCCGCTCGGTCCGCCCGGCGTGGGCGTCCGCGTGACCTACGCCTGCCGCTACCAGAGCGACGCCGCCGCGCGCACCGTCGCCTGGACGCCCGTCGAGGGCGTCGGCAACGCTCGCTTCGACGGGGCCGTCGCGCTCTCGCCGGGGCCGGACGGCGGGACGACCGGCGACCTGCGCCTCGGGGCGACGATGTGGATCCCGGCTCCCGCCTTCGTACGTCCGCTCGTCGTACCCGCCGTCACGTTCGAGTTCGGGCGGATGATGGACACGTTCGCCGCGCGCCTCGCCGCGCTGGAGGGGTAGAGCGGGAGGGTAGAAGGGTGAACGGGTGGGAGGGTAGACGGAGGGGCGCGGAAATTTCCCGTCCTTCCCGTCACACCTCCTCGCCGCGGCGCGTGTCCGCCTTGGCATCGACGGCGGCCTTCTGGCGGACGAGGTCGAGGTACGACGCGACGGGGTAGCGCTCGCCGTAGATGGCCCGCATCTTGTCCCAGCGGAGCTTGCACGCGAGCCCGAAGGCCGTGTCCTCGCCGTAGCGCTTGATCGAGAACGAGGTGCCCCGCGCGACGCCCGGCTCGGGGTTCCACGAGACCGCGTAGACCTCGTGGCGGACGCCGCGGCGGTCGCGCTTAAATGTCCGCGAGATGCCGACGACGCCAGTCGAGTTATTGCGGTTGCGCCGGATGAGCCGCCGCTGCGACGGGACGTCCGGGAGCGCGGCGACCTCGCCTTCGAGCGTCGCGCGGTACGCCGAGGCCGCCTGGAAGGCGGTTTCGCGCTCGCCGTGCTTGCGGTCCGAGAACAGGCGGGAGTACGTCTTGCCGTGGCGGTAGACGCGGACCTGCCATCCGTGCGTGGAGTCCGAGTCGATCCGGATGATCCCTTTGGAGCGGGGCATGGGGTCGGAGAAAACCTGACGTGAGGGGCGGAAAGGTAGCCTCTTGTTCCTAAAGGACTGCGTCGCTGCAAGCGGTCCGGAAGAGCCACCCTCTGCACATGCGCTGCCACACGAGAGTCCGGGCAGCGGAGCGGACAGAAATTCCGTTAGTGCGTCCGGCCCTTCCAGCCGATCCGCGGGCGGACGGCGAGCGCGACGGGCAGCGAGACGAGGTAGGCGAACAGGAACGCTTCCAGCCCGAGCACGTCGGCCCACCGGAGCCGCCCGCCGACGCGGCGCAGCACGGCGGAGAGCAGCGCGGCCTCGGCCGCGGCCTTGGCCGCGAGCAGCGGCAGCGCCACGGCCGGCGCGAGGGCCAGCCCGACGAGCGGGAGCACGTGGACCAGCCAGAACGCCGCGTAGGCGGCCACGACGGGTACGCCGCCTGCGAAGCCTCCGCGCGCCCACCGCTGCCGTTGCCGGTACGCTCCCAGGAGTCCGTCGGCCGGGAGCGTCCACACGGTCGACGCCGCGGCGAGGGGGAAGCGGACGCGCCACGGCGTCCGCTCGGCGATGGCGCGGACGAGCGTGAAGTCCTCGGTGACCGAGAACGGGAGGGCCGGGTAGCCGCCGACGGCGTCGTACGCGCTCCGGCGGACGGCCATGTTGTTGCCCATGCCGGTCGCCGGGAAGCCGGCCTCGGCGAGCGCGCTCATCGCGCCGATGAGGAGCGTCCAGTCGAGCGCCTGCACGCGGTCGAACGGGCGGTCCGGGCGCGGGTCGATGCGCGCGAGCCCGCAGACGAGCCCGACGGCCGGGTCTGCGAACGGCGCGGCCTTGGCGCGCGCCCACAGCGGCGGCGCGGAGCAGTCGGCGTCGGTCACGAGCACGATCTCGGCCGTCGTCGTGGCGATGGCCGCGTGGAGGGCGTTCGCCTTGCCGCGGAGCGCGCCGTCCGCCTCGGGGACGCGCACGAGGCGCAGCGCCGGCCGGTTGTCGCCCTGCCGGTCGTCGCCGGGCGCGTCGTCGGCCGTCGGGTCGTCGCCTGCGAGGGCGAGCGCGCGGCGCATCCGTGCCCGGACGGCGGCGGCCGTGCCGTCGGTCGAGCCGTCGTCGGCGACGACGACCTCGATGCGGTCGGCAGGGTAGTCCTGCGCGAGGAGCGCGTCCAGGCAGCGCCCGATGGCGCGCTCCTCGTCGCGCGCCGCGACGACGACCGCGACCGTCGGGAGGTCGTCGTCGGGGAGCGGCCGCGCGAGCGGCGCGGCGTGGGCGGTCCGCCACGCGAGCACGCCCAGAAAGGCCGCGTAGCCGCCGACGACGAGCACGAGCGCGGGGACGATCACGAGGCAGCCGGCGGGGCGGGAGGGAGGGCGGGAAAGCGCCAGCCGGTGTCGGCGAGGCGCGGAAGCGCGAGCCGGAGCGCCTCGGCGGCGCGCTCGGCGGGCGCACCGTCGTGCAGCACGAGGACCGAGCCGGGCCGGGCGAGGCGCGCGATCCGTCCGGCGAGCACCGGCGCGGGGACCGACGG
>JANPJI010000372.1:0-2887 GCA_031425425.1 Rubricoccaceae bacterium | reverse complement strand
GCCGTGAGCCCGCCGGTGACGACGATCTCGTCGGCAGGCGAGTACTCGGACTCGTCGCCCTCGAACGGGACGAATGCGCCGCGGGCGTAGTAGGCCACGCCGGCACCGATGGCGAGCCCGCGCCCGGCCGGTACCACGACGGTAAGTGCGGGCGAGACCGTGGACCCCTGTCCGAGCGTCGGCACGTCGAAGGCATAGTCGTCGAACGCGATGGCGGCGGCCGTCGCAAACTCGAGGTCGTCGAGCGTGGACCCGCCGCCGGGCGCGCTCGCCCCGAGCGCGGCCTCGACGATGCCGCCGCCGACGCGCCGCCGGTAGCTCGCCCCGACCTGGACATCCGCGAGGCCGCTGATCGACGACAGGCCGTCGCCGCCGGCCGAGGCGTACAGGCCGCGGACACTCAGGCCGACGCCCGACGTGTGCCGCACGGCCACCCCGAACGGCGCGCTCGCCTCGCGTACGGCCTGGCCCTCGCCCGCCGAGTACCGCTGCACCATCCCCGACGCCTCGACGACGCCGGTGACGGCGGCCCGGCCCGGCGGTCCCACCTGGGCGGCGGCCGGGACGTGCCACACGAACGCGGCGACAAACGTGGCGACGAGCGGGGCGAGGCGGGCCGGAGAGAGGTCCGGAAAGTGCGAGACACGCATGGCGAGAGCCGGAGGTCAGTGGAGAACCGTCACCCGCGCCGCGGCCGACGCCGCGCCCGAGCCGAGCCGGACGACGTATGCGCCCGAGGCGACCCGCCGACCCGAGGCGTCGCGGCCGTCCCACCGCGCGTCGTGGGGGCCTGCGTCGTGCGGGCCGTCGGTGAGCACGCGCACGAGCCGCCCGAGGACGTCGTACACGGCCACGCGGACGAGCCCCGCCGCCGGGAGGACGTACGGAACGGTCACGCCGTCCATCGTCGGGACCGGGTACGGCCGGCCGACGGCGAGCGCCGCAGCCGCGGAGGGGGCTCCGTCTAGCCGGACGCGCAGGTGGCGAACCTCCGCGCCGGACACCGCCGGCACCGCGACGCGCCCGCCGACGACGGGCAGCGCTTCGCCTCGGTCGAGGTCGTCCACCGAGAGCTGTGCGCCCATGGGCCGCATTCCGTGTTCGGCGAGGACGAGCGTGAGGTCGCCCGACGCGTCGCCGGGATCGACGTCCAGGGCCCATGCCTGCGCGGCGGCCGGGGCACGGAAGCTCCCGGCGAGCGCGCGGTCCTCGTCGCGGACGACGACGCGGAGGCCGCGGTCGATCGGTGGCGGCTTGTGGGCGTCGAGCCGGTCTGCGCCGGTTGCGGCGACGCCGAGGTACACGTGGTCTGCGCTCGGCCCAGCCTCGGCGCGGACGTCGAGGACGTAGCCGCCCGCGCCGGCACGCCGGAGCAGGCGCTCGGCCGGCTGCTCCTTTCCACCCCCGCCGCCACCAGAGAGCGGGAGCGCGTCGAAGAGGAGCGTGGTGAAGCTGCCGTTGTTGAACACGAAGTAGCCCTCCCACGGAATCAGCGTCGCCTGTGCCGGCTCGTACGCGCCGCGGAACGCGACGGGGTCCTCGACGAGAGTGCCGCCCTGGAGGTCTTCGTCGTCTCGCTGAACGACGTCGTCCCACGCGATCTCGAACAGGAACGGGTTGCCGATCTGGTTCCAGCCCGGCCCGAGCGAGACGCGGACTTGATCCGGGAACGGCGCCGGCCCGTCGAAGACGACGCCGGTGGAGAGCCCGGTCTCGACGTCGAAGGCACCTCCGGTGGCGGTGATGAGCCAGTACCCCTCGCCCGGCTGCACGGGGCCGAAGCCGCTCCGGTCCTCGGTGTAGTCCACCGCGCGCTCCTCGGACGGGTCGAACTTGAGCAGCCGCCACCGCGCCGGGTTCGCCCCCGGCCCGAAGTCGTCGCCGAAGACGTCGTCCGGCTCGTCGCTTCCGAGAGCGATCGACGTTCCCTCGGGAAGCCCGGACCGCAGCACGAGCGGGACCGTGACCATCCGGTACTGCCGGGCCGGAAGGGCGATGGTGGACTCGGAGACGGGGGTGATCGAGGGCACCCGGAAGGGGTTCTGCTCGGGGTTGAACGACGGGGTCGTCCGCGTCTGCCCGTCGGTGACGTACTGGGCGAAGACGTCCAGGCCCGGCGCGGGGACGTCGACCGGGAGAACGACCCGGAAGACGCCCGGCTCGCCCGTCGCTGCCGCGGCGACGCTCTGGTAGGCGACCGTCCCGACCGTCCGGAAAAAGACCGTCACGCTCTGCGGCCGGAGCGTGGCAAAGGTCACGATGGCCGACGCCGGCAGGCCGACGACCGGGAGCACCGGGTCGAGCGCGACGCGGACATCGTCCTCGCCGGCGAGCGCCGGGGCCTGTGCGCGGGCGGCGGGGGCGAGCAGAACGAGGACGAGGGCGGCGGCCCATGCCGTCCGGGTCAGCGAGTGGGAGAGAGGCATGGGGTCCTAGCGCTGTTCGCCGCCCGTGTCCGGCGGGGGCGGGGGGTCGGGGAGCGGCCCGAGGATTCCGGCCTGGTTGCCTTCGACGAGGGCCTCGCGGGTGTCGGGTCCCGGCCCGATGTTGCCGCGCAAGCGCGCCGCGATCTCGTCCGCGCGGAGGCCCACCACGTCCAGGCCCTCCGGGGCGGATGCGGCGGCGGCGGCGGTGAGCACGGCCCGCGCCGGGCCGGCCGTGCGTGCCGCGAGGGCGGACTCGTCGCGGCGCTCGGCGGCGAGGGCGAAGCCGGGGTCGCGGCGCGCGGCGTCGGCGTAGAGGCGCGTCGCGCCGGCAGCGTCGCCGGCGTCCTCGGCGAGGAGGCCGCGGCTGAACAGCAGGAACGCCGTCAGGTCGTCGGTCGGAATGACGTCGAGGCGCGCTTCGTCTTCGGGCGAGAGGGCCACGCCGAGGGCGGTGAGGACGG
>JANPJI010000371.1:0-3426 GCA_031425425.1 Rubricoccaceae bacterium | reverse complement strand
GGGCCGCGTACCAGGGCCTGTCGGTGACGATGACGCTGGCGCTCGCCGCCGCCGTCGCCGTCCTGCTCGTCGCGACGCGGGGGCGGCTCGGGCTCCGCGCCCGGACCGGGCCGGGCCTCCGCGTCGCCGGGTTCGCCGCCGCGGCGCTGCTGTTCGCAGCCCCGGCGTGGAGCCAGCCGGTACGCGCGCCGTCCGAGGCCTCGCGTGCAGCGGCCGTCCGCTTCGCGACCGAGACGTTCCCGGCCCTCGCCGACTCGTTCGGCGTGCCCGGCGCGGTGATCGCCGTCGTCGGGCCGGCGGGGCCGGTCGCACTCCGCGGATTCGGCTACGCGGACCTCGCCGCGCGGACGCCCGCCGATCCGCGGCGGACGCTCTTCCGCGTCGCCTCGGTCTCCAAGACCGTCACGGCGACGGCCGTGCTCGCCCTCGCCGAGCGCGGCCGGCTCGACCTCCACGCCGACGTCAACCGGGCGCTGCGGCGCGTGTCCGTGCGCGACGCCTTCGGCTCGCCCGTCACGGCCCACGCCCTCCTCACGCACACGGCGGGCCTCGACGAGCGGATCTTCGGGACCGGCGCGCGCCTCCCCGCCCCGGCCCTCGCGCCCTACGTCGCGGCGACGCTCCCCGGCCGGGTCTCGCCGCCGGGCGCGCTCCACAGCTACTCGAACCACGGCTACGCGCTCCTCGGCGTCCTCGCTGAAGACGCCACGGGGCGGCCGTTCGCCGATGTGGCGCGGGCGCTCGTGTTCGCGCCGCTCGGGATGGCCTCGTCGACGTTCCGGCAGCCCGCGCCGGCCGCGCTCCGGGGCCGCCTCGCGACAGGCTACGCCTGCCCGGCCGGGAGAGAATGCACGCCGCTCCTGTACGACGCTGTCGCCACGAGCCCGGCCGGGGCGCTCCAGACGACGGCCGCGGACCTGGGCCGCTTCGCGACGTTTCACCTGTCGGGCGCGGGCGGGGCGCTCTCGGACTCGTCGCGGCACCTCATGCACGCCGCGCAGTGGCGGCCACACCCCGCCCTCGGCGGGATGGGCTACGGCCTTTTCCGTGGGCTCGTCGGCCGCCACGAGGCGCTCCGGCACGCTGGGGCCTGGCCGGGATGGTCGGCGCAGCTCGTGCTCGTGCCCGACGCGGGCCTCGCGTACGTCGTCGCCGTCAACACGGACGCCGGGCCGCTGCTGGACGCGCTCCTGCGGCGGTTTGCGGCCGACGTGCTCGGCGGGCCGCTTCCCGTCCCGCCCCGGCCCGCCGGGCGCGCTCCGCTCGGCCGCTACGCGGGCACGTACCGGAGCGCGCGGCACGTCCACCGCGGGCCGGACAAGGTGGCGCTGCTGCTCGGGTTTCCCGCGCCCGACCTGACCATCCGCGCCCCAAGCGACACGGCGCTCGTGCTCACGGCCGGCGGGCGGACGGTCCGGGCGTTCCCGCTCGGCGCGGGCGCGTTCGTCACGCCGGGGCTCGACCCGCGGCGCTACGCCTTCGAGGCCGGCACGGGGCGGCTCCACAGCGACTACGGCTCGTGGGAGCGGATCCCGTGGTGGGCCACGCGCGGCGTAAGCCTGTGGGGCTTCGCCGGCTGCGCGCTCGTCTTCGCGACGGCCATCGGGACGTGGGCCTGGGGCGCGGTCCGTCGCCGCGGGCCGGAGGCGTCGGTCCGGCGGGCGTGGGCGCTCGCGGCTGCCTCGGCCGTGTGCTTCCTCGCGTTCGGCGTCGGGCTCGCCGCGGCGGCCGTCGCGATGGGTCCGCAGGGCGCGGTCTACGCGCTGCCCGTGTGGGTGCGGGCGCTCTTCGTGCTGCCGCTCGCCGGGGCGGCGCTCGGGGCGGGGGCGGCGGCCGCGGTGGGCCTTCTGTGGCGCGACCGCCTCGGCGACCGGGCGACGCGGGTCCACCTCGCGCTCGTGGCCCTCGCCGTGGCGCTGGTGGTGCCGCTGCTGGCGCTGTGGGGCCTCCTCGGCGTCCCCGGCTGACCCGCCGGAGCGCGCCGCGCCAGCCGGGTTCTCCGCCGCTACCGCGCGAGGTAGCCGCCGTCGATGGCGTAGTACGCGCCGGTGACGAACGACGCCTCGGGCGAGCTCAGCCACGCGACGAGCGCCGCGACCTCCTCGGGCTCGCCGAGCCGCCCGAGCGGGTGGCGGCCGACGAGCATGTCGTTCACGGCGGCGTCCGCTTCGAGCGCCGCGACCATCGGGGTCCGGATGAAGCCGGGGCCGACGGCGTTCACCCGCAGGCCCTGCGGGCCGACCTCCAGCGCGGCCGTCTTCGTGAGCCCGACGACGCCGTGCTTCGCCGCGACGTACGCCGGGGCCGTCTCGAAGCCGACCTGCCCGAGGATGGACGCCACGTTGACGATGGCCCCGCCGCCGGCCGCGAGCATCGCCGGGATCTCGTACTTCATGCAGTAGAAGACGCCCGAGAGGTTGACCGCGAGCACCCGCTGCCAGCCCTCGACGCTGTAGTCCGCCGTCGCGTTGGCCTCGCCCCCGATGCCCGCGTTGTTGCACGCGACGTCGAGGCGGCCGTAGGCCTCGACGGTCCGGCGGACGAGCGCGTGGCACGCCTCGGCATCCGAAACGTCGGCGGCGACGAACAGGGCCGTCCCGCCCGCCTGCTCGATGAGGTGGACCGTCTCCAGGCCGCCCGCCTCGTCCACGTCCGACACGGCGACGCGGGCGCCGGCCGCGGCGTAGGCGACCGCGACCGCGCGGCCGATGCCGGACGCCGCGCCGGTGACGAGCGCGGACGCGCCGCCGAGGTGGCGGAGGGACGTCTGGCGGGAATCGGGATGGGTCATGAGACGTGGGGGCGGGGATGTGCGCAACAGAATGGACCACCGGACGACAGCCGTCTGCCGGTCCGTGACGGCTCGCCATGCGGGCCGTTCCCGCGCCCCCGTGCCGGGGCAGGCCCCACGCACTCAGGGGCTCACGGGAATCCCGCCAGGCGCAGGACGGCTGGCCCGGTAAGGCCGACGAGCAGCACGCCCAGGACCATCACGAGGAGGCCGGGCACGAGCAGGTCGGTGCTCCGGACGCCGCCCTCGCCCGCCACCATCGCGTTCGGCGGCGTGCTGATGACGAACGGGATGCCCAGCGAGGCGGAGACCGCGATGAGGATGGCCGTGGACGGCGAGGGGTCCAGGCTCGCCGCGAGCGGGATCAGCACCGTCGCCGCGGCCGTGTTGCTCATGAGCGCCGAGAGGACGGCGGCGGCCGAGCACAGCGCGAGCGTACGCCCGACGGGCGAGACCGCGTCCCACGGCACGGCCCCGGCCACGGCCGCGACGAGGCCGGACGCCTCAACGAGCTGGCCCAGCCCGATCCCGCCCGCGATCAGGATCAGCGTGGACCAGTCGAGCCGGGCGAGGTCCTCGCGCCCCAGCAGCCCCGAGCCGAACAGGAGGGCCGTCGCCGCGAGCGCGACGAGCGC
>JANPJI010000370.1:0-1916 GCA_031425425.1 Rubricoccaceae bacterium | reverse complement strand
CGAGCGGCGGTTCGTCGTCGACGGCTCACGGCTCGCGCCGGGCGTGTACGTCGTGCGCGCGCTCGTCGGCGCGGACGCCTCCGCGCTCCGGATTGTTGTCGGCCGCTGAAGACGGATGTTGCTTCGCGCCGACTGCCCTGTCCTGTCCGACCCCGGCGCGTGTCATTCTCCGGTCAGGCGAGACGCCTAGCGGGGTGGCCGCTCGCCGGCGGCACGGGCAGCAGAGCACGCTCAGGCGAGCCGCTCGTGCGTCGTCCGGCGCACGGGCTACGCGCCGTCGCTGGGCGGCCAGTCGTGGTGGACATACGCCCGTAGGACAGCTTCCATGTCGTACACCTCGAAGCGGTGCCTCACACCGGCCCGAGCCAATGCACCGGAGACGAGCCTCGCGTCGTGTAGGAGCGCCTCGACGGACGGGGCGTCGGCCTCGATCGTCGGCCCGTGCGGGCCGCCGTACTCCTGGAAGGCGAAGTGCGCGCAGTCGCGGATCCGGATGGAGTAGCGGCCAACATCCACCGTGAGCCCGGCCGCGCGGAGGAGCGACGCCATCTCGGACCTCGACGGCCAGTGGGCCACTTCGCCCGCTAGGCTGGAATAGTCGTCACCCATGACGCATAACTGCTACTTCAGTGGCGGGCCGCATAACGGGTCGGGGCGTCCACAATACGAGCGGTCGGCCTGACGGCCTTCCGCCGTTGCCCACCTCACCCTCCCACCCGCGCTCAGTTGAGGCCGGCGACGGCCTGAACGAACGTCAGCGAGCCGCCCTGTCAGCGCCATCTGGACCGGCGCACTGCCGAGCGTCTCAGCGCGGCGCAAGCACGACCGTGCTGTGGGGCGGCGGCACGAGCGCCTCGTCTGTCCGCCGAACGACACCGTCCGCCGGGTAGTCGACCCGAACTAACCGGCCAAGCGCGGCCGGGTTGATGTGGCGGTTGTGAGTCTTCTGAACGGACGAGCAACACCAGCCGTACCATGGCGGCCCCGCTCCGACGTCCGATGCGCTGCACCGCTCTCGCGATCCTTCTCGCCTGCGCTGCGGCCCCGCTCGCGGCTCAGCCGTCGTACACCTCCACGCGACCCGCGCGCGTGCTTCACCTGACGCGGCGGCGGATGCGGCTGAGCGCCTCCGGGGTGACCCCGAGGTACGAGGCGACCATGTACAGCGGGACCCGCTGGAACACGTGGGGGCTCCGTCCGAGGAGCCGGCGGTACCGCTCCTCGGCCGTGTACTGCTGCATCTCCACGGCCCGTGCCCGTGCCCCCTCGAAGAGCCGGCCTGCGATGGCGCCCCGGACGGCCCGGAGGGCGGGGACTTGAACGGCAAGGCCCGCCCAGTCGTCGTGGGATAGGGCGAGGAGGTCCGTCCCCTCGACGGCCGAAACCGTGTTCGTGGCCGGGGCCCCGTCGAAGAACCCGCCGAGGTCGCCCGCCACGTCGCCCTCGAAGTCGAACCCGACGACGTGCTCGGTGCCGTCCCGGAGCACGAGGTGGCGGAGCACGCCTCGGTGGACGTACCCGACCCGGCGGCGGACCTGGCCCTCGGTCACAAACGGCTCCCCGGCGCTGAGCCGGACAGGGCGGAGGCGGCCCTCGACGGCGGCCCACTCGTCGTCGGTGAGCGGCACGATCGTTGTGAGCCAAGCGCGGAAGCCGTGGGTCATCGGCGCGTCGGGCGCCGTGGCGCTCGTGTGGGCGGGGTGGATGTCGAGACAGGCCCACGATACGCGTACGCCGTGTCCTCCATCACACCCCGGACGCCGGGACGCGCTGAGCGGCGCCGAACCGGTCGCGATACCCGCCGAGGGTCCAGGCGAGGCTCTCGGCAAGCGGAGTCGCGTGGTCCCCGAACGCGGCGGCGTACGCCGAGTGGTCGACGACGAACGGGCGCTCGAACGCGTAGAGCATCTCGACCG
>JANPJI010000369.1:0-10951 GCA_031425425.1 Rubricoccaceae bacterium | reverse complement strand
CGCCTCGATGCCGCCCGCGCCGCCGGGCGTCGGCATGGCGAGGCCGGCGAGCCAGAGGCCGGCCGAGCGGATGACGTAGAGCGTCGAGCGGAACGAGCCCATCGGGAACTGCTCGTCCGGCACGTCGGCGACGAAGCTCAGGGCGACGAGCAGCAGAATGCCGTACCGGGCCGACCAGTAGACGATCGTGTAGGCCGCGCCGACGACATAGAAGCGGGCGGGCTTGTGGCGGAGCGTCCGCGCCTGCTTCCCGAGCCGGCGCGTCTCGCGGCGGACGGTCGGCTCGAACCGGCGGAGCCACTTCAGGCGGACGACGTACCCGGCGACCTTCTCGATGAGCTCGGGTCGGACGAGCGTCGCGTAGGCGAAGAACGCGATGTAGACGAGCATCCCGGCGAGGTACGCCGCCACCGTCCCGATGCCGGCTACGCCGAGCGTCGTCGGGAAGACGGGCAGCCAGATCGCGGCGACGTACATCCCGACGATGGCCGTCGCGAACCACATCTGGTCCATCAGCATCGTGAACAGCATCACGGCCGTGACCTGGCCGTAGGGCAGCCGGTTCTCGCGCGAGACGAAGAGGGCCGCAAACGGGGCACCTCCGACGGCAGGGGGCGCGAGGGCCGACATGAAGTCCCACGTGATCTGGCCGCGAACGCCTGCTCGGGCCGTGAACGCGCCGTCGGAGATGTGCCGGAGGCGGAGCCCGCCCGAGAGAAACTGCACGGCGAGCGCGGCGACGGCGAGCGCGAAGAGGTCCGGCCGGAAGGTCCGAGCGACGGCCTGGAACGCGCCGGGGTGGTACGTCCCCCAGAGGACGGCTCCGAGCGCGCCGAGGCTGATCGCGACCGGCAGGAGGACTCGCCAGATGGGCGTCCGTCGGGCCGGTGCCACATCTCCATTGGCGGCCGCCCCGGGCGGCGCGTCGGGCGGCCCGTCCAGGGCAGGCTGCGAGTGGGGGAGAGCGGGGGCGTCCATGCGCGGGGAAGATAGGGCGGGCGCGCAGGCGCGCAGGTGTGCGCTCTCCCCGCATGCGCCTCGCCACGTCATGACCGACCACTCCTGAATGTGTCATTGAGAGTGGGCGCTCGGGCGTAGCCCATCGGCTGGCGCGCGCGTCCTCGTCCAGAAGGCGGCATCCGCCCCTCTTCACCCATCCTTTCCCCGGGACGCGCCGCGCGGTTGTCCGTGTCCGCGGCAGGCCGGTATCTTCCGCGACCCTTGCGCCCGGCGCGCCCGCCCCTCTCGCGCCCGCGCGGCCCCTCCGATGCTCGAGCCGTTCCTGTTTTTCGTCTTCGCTACCCTCGCCGTGTCCGGTGGCCTCGGGATGCTCATCGCGCGGAGCCCCATCGCGAGCGCGCTGTGGATGGTCATGGGCATGATCGCCATCGCCGGCCTGTACCTCACACTGAACGCGGCGTTCATCGGGGTCGTCCAGATCCTGGTCTACGCCGGGGCCATCATGGTGCTGTTCCTGTTCGTGATCATGCTGCTGAACCTCGACGAGACGCCTCGCCTCAGCGCGGTGGACTGGCGCAAGGGCGCGGCATTCGTGCTCGGCGTGGCCGTGCTGGCGCAACTGCTCGCCGTCGTCGCCGTCCGCGTTCAGGGCGCGGCCAACCCGGCCACGACCGGTGCCGTCGCTGAGGCACGCGTCGCGGCGACGGACGTCGACGCGCTCGGCGTAGCCCTGCTCACCGACCACGCGTTCTCGCTCGAAATCATCGGCGTGCTCCTGCTCGGAGCAACGATCGGAGCCGTCCTGCTCGCCAAGAAGAAGCTCGTCTAGACGGGACGAGGCCTGCGGTGCCGACAACCGGTGCCGACCCTCCCTGTCCCGAACCCTGAACCCTCCGCCGTATGGACCTCAACTGGTACCTCTCGCTGAGCGCCGTCCTGTTCACGATCGGCGTGCTCGGCGTGCTGCTGCGGCGCAACGTGATCGTCGTCTTCCTGAGCATCGAGCTGATGCTCAACGCGGTCAACCTGAGCCTCGTCGCCTTCAGCCAGTCCTTCGGCGACGTCGACGGGCAGATCCTGGTCTTCTTCGTGATGTCCGTCGCCGCGGCCGAGGCCGCCGTGGGGCTTGCCATCGTCATCGCGCTCTTCCGCAACACGCTCTCCGTCAACGTCGACGAGATGTCGCTGTTTAGAGGATAGGGGAACGGCCATCGGGAACGTCCCGGTCGCCGTTGCTCCCCGATGCCCGTCCCCCGACCCCCGTTGCCCGTCTCCATGGAACTCCTCGTCCAGCTGATCCTGCTCCCGCCGCTGCTCGTTGCGGCCTTCAACGGGATGATGGGGCTGTTCGCGCCTGCGTGGCGGAAGAACGAGTGGCTGATCGGCGGGCTCGCGCTCGCGGCGGTCGCCGTCCCATTCGGCGCGACCGTCGCGCTGTTTATGGGGTTCGGCGGTGAGCCCGAGGTCGTGCGCTACTTCACGTGGCTCCGGGCGGGCGACCTCAGCGTGGACTTCGCGTACCGGATCGACCAGTTGTCGCTCCTGATGACGCTCATCGTGACCGGCATCGGGAGCCTCATCCACCTGTACTCGATCGGGTACATGCACGGCGACGACGGGTTCTGGCGGTTCTTCCCGTACCTGAACCTGTTCATCTTCGCGATGCTGAACCTGGTTCTGGCCGAGAACCTGCTCGTGCTGTTCCTCGGCTGGGAGGGCGTCGGGCTGTGCTCGTACCTGCTCATCGGGTACTGGTACACCGACCTCAAGAACTCGGCCGCGGCCAACAAGGCGTTCATCGTCAACCGCATCGGGGACTTCGCCTTCCTGCTGGCGCTGTTCCTGATCTTCAAGACCGTCACGGCCGGCACGACGGGCGCGTTCGGGTTCGACTTCACGACGCTCCTCGCCGAGCCCACGCTCGCCCTGTTCTCGGGCGGCGTCGCCTTCTGGGTCGTCCTGCTGATGTTCATCGGCGCGACGGGCAAGTCCGCCCAGATCCCGCTCTTCGTGTGGCTGCCGGACGCCATGGCCGGCCCCACGCCCGTCTCGGCCCTCATCCACGCCGCGACGATGGTCACGTCGGGCCTGTACCTGCTGGCCCGCATGAGCCCGCTCGTGCTCATGGCCCCGACCGTCATGGCGACCATCGCCACGGTCGGCGCGCTCACGGCGATCATGGCCGCGACGGTCGCGATCACGCAGAACGACATCAAGAAGGTCCTCGCGTACTCGACCGTGAGCCAGCTCGGGTTCATGTTCCTCGCGACGGGCGTCGGCGCGTTCTACGTGGCCATCTTCCACGTGATGACCCACGCCTTCTTCAAGGCCTGCCTCTTCCTCGGCTCGGGGAGCGTCATCCACGCGATGCACCACGTCGAGCACGACCTGGAGCACAAAGGGCTGATCCCGGCCAAGCACGGTGCAGGCCACGGCGACGCGCACACGCCGCTGGACTCCGAGGCGCACCAGGACCCGCTCCGCACGGACCCGCTCCCCTACGACGGCCCGTTCGACGCGCAGGACATGCGCACGATGGGCGGGCTCAAAAAGGACATGCCGCTCACGCGGTGGACCTTCCTCGTCTCCACCCTCGCCATCGCGGGCATCGCGCCGCTGTCGGGGTTCTTCTCGAAGGACGAGATCCTCTTCCGCACCTTCGTCGCCGGGACCTCGCCCGAGGGACACATCGGCTACATGGCCCTCTGGATCGTCGGCCTGATCACCGCGCTCCTCACGGCGGTTTACATGACGCGCGCGTACCTGCTCACGTTCGAGGGCGCGCCGCGCTGGCCGGGCCACCACTCGGTCCACGCCCACGAGAGCCCCTGGACGATCACGGTCCCGCTCGTCGTCCTCGCCGCGCTCGCCGCCGTGGGCGGATTCCTCGGGTTGCCCGAGGTTCTCGGCCACAGCTGGCTCCACGAGTGGCTCGTCGGGCACGAGGGTGAGGTCGGGCCGGTCCGCGATTTCGCCTTCGGCCACCACGTCTCGCACGCGACCGAGTGGGGCCTGCTCGCGCTCGGCCTGGGCATCGCCGTGGCGGGCGTGGCGCTGGCGTGGCTGGGGCTCGGCTTCGGCCGCCGCGGCCCTGTCGCCGACGCCTCCGTCCGCCGCGGACTCGGCTGGATCTACGCCGGGGCCTCGCGCAAGTGGGGCTGGGACGAGGCCTACGACGTGGCCATCGTGAAGCCGATCGTCGAGGGCTCGCGCCGCGGCCTCGCCCCGGTCGACCCGTCCGTCGTCGACGGTGCCGTGAACGGCGTCGGGCGGCTGTTCCAGGGCGCCTCGCGCGGGCTCAAGCGGGTCCAGACCGGGCTCGTGCAGCAGTACGCCCTTGCGGTCGTGCTCGGGGTCGTCCTCGTCGTCGCCGCCCTCCTGTTTGGATAAACGCCGTTAAAGGTTTGACGTTTGATGTTGTCGGTCAAGCATCAAACGTCAAACATCAAACCTCTCCGCCAGTGCCCTTCCCCGGCCTCCTCTCGCTCGTCCTGTTCCTGCCCGCGCTCGGCGCGCTCGCCGTGCTGGCGATGCCGAGCGTCGCGGCGATCCGGTGGACGTCGCTGGCCGTGACCACGGTCACGTTCGTGCTCTCGCTCGGGCTGTGGATGGGCTTCGACCCGGCCGTCTCGACGGCCACGGCCCCGCAGATGGCGGACGTGCTGCAGTGGCTGCCAGGCGTCGACGTGACGTACCACGTGGGCGTGGACGGGCTGAACCTGCTGCTGCTGCTGCTGACGACGCTGCACGGGCCGATCGTCGTTCTCTCGTCGTGGACGTACATCGGGAAGGCGCACAAGGGCTATTACGCGCTCATCCTGCTGCTCCAGACCGGCGTCACGGGCGTCTTCGCCTCGTTCGACCTGTTCCTGTTCTACGTCTTCTTCGAGCTCACGCTGATCCCGATGGTGTTCATCATCGGCGTCTGGGGCGGCGAGGACCGGACGTACGCCGCGATCAAGTTCGTCCTCTACACGCTCGTCGGGTCCTTGCTGATGCTCGTCGGCGTCCTGTGGCTCGGGTTCGCGGCCGGCGCGGCGACCGGCGCAGCCGGCGGGTTCACGACGGACTGGTACACGCTCGCGAGCTTCGGCGTGCCGCTCGCGTCGCAGGGGTGGCTCTTCGGGCTGTTCGCGCTCGCGTTCATGATCAAGGTGCCGCTGTTCCCGCTCCACACGTGGCTCCCCGACGCCCACACGCAGGCCCCGACCGGCGGCTCGGTCGTGCTCGCCGGCGTGCTGCTCAAGATGGGGACGTACGGGCTGCTGCGGTTCGTCATTCCGTTCTTCCCGAACGCGAGCATGGACTATGCCATGCCGGTCGCCATCCTGGCCGTCGTCGGGATCGTCTACGGCGCGCTCGTCGCCTTCGCGCAGACCGATGTCAAGAAGCTCGTCGCGTACTCGTCCGTCTCGCACCTCGGGTTTGTCGTGCTCGGCCTGTTCGCGTTCACGACCGAGGCCGTCCAGGGCGCGCTGATCCAGATGGTGAACCACGGGCTGAGCACGGGCGCGCTGTTCCTCATCATCGGGATGCTCGTCGAGCGGCGGCACACGCGCGCGATGGCGGACTTCGGCGGCATCGCCAAGTCGGTCCCGGTGCTGACGTTCTTCATGCTCTTCAGCGTCTTCGCCTCGGCGGGCCTGCCCGGCCTGAACGGGTTCGTCGGCGAGTTCATGATCCTGCTCGGCTCGTTCACGTCGCCCACGGTCGGCAACCCGCTCCTGATCGCCGTCGCCACGACGGGCGTCATCTTCGCGGCAGTGTACCTGCTGTACATGGTCTACCGGACGTTCTTCGGCGAGATCACGAACGAGGCGAACCGGACGATGCCGGACCTCAACGGGCGCGAGATCGCGCTTCTGCTGCCGCTCGTCGTCCTGATGATCTGGCTCGGGATGGGCCCCGCCCCGTTCCTGGCGCGGTCCGAGGCCGCCGTCCAGTCCATCCTCGCGACGTCCGTCGCCAAGGCCGAGGCGACCGAGCAGGCCGGGCCGGACGTGGCCGTCGTCGTGCCGGTGATCTGGCCCGAGGCGGTCGCCACCGCCCCCGCCGCCGTCCCGGCGGCGGAGTGACGCCGCCGCTCGCACTGGCCGGACCCGCGCCGCCCGCGTGGCTCGTCGCGCCGTTCGTGGCCCTGCTCGTGCTGATCGCGACGGGGCCGCTGTTCTTCCCGCACCTCTGGCACCGGCGGTACCCCGCGTTCGCAGCCGGCCTCGCCGCGGTCGTCGCAGCGGTGTACCTCGCCCTGCTGCGCGACGCCGCGCCGCTCGTCCACGCCGCCGAGGAGTTTTTCGCGTTCGTCGCGCTCGTCGGCGCGCTGTACGTCGTCGCCGGGACGGTTCTCGTCGAGACCGACGCCGCGGGTACGCCGCGCAGCAACACGGCACTGCTCGGCCTCGGGGCCGTGCTCGCGAGCGTCGTCGGGACGACCGGCGCGTCGATGCTCCTGATCCGGCCGTTTCTGCGCATGAACGGCGGGCGGCTGCGGCCGTACCACGTCGCCTTCTTCATCTTCGCCGTCTCCAACGCCGGCGGGATGCTGACGCCCGTCGGCGACCCGCCGCTGTTTCTCGGCTTCCTGCGCGGCGTGCCGTTCTGGTGGACGCTCCAGCACCTCGCGCTGCCGTGGGCGATCGCCGTCGGCGGCATCCTCGCCGTGTTCTACGTCGTCGACGCGCGCAACCCGGCGCGCGGCACGCGCGCCACCCTCGCAGCGGCCGGGGCGGACGTCCGTCCGGGCGAGGGCGAGGACGCCGCGCAGATCCCCGTTTTCCAGACGCGGCGGCACCTCGTCGTCGTCGGGCGGCGCGGGCTGGCGTGGCTCGCCGTCGTGATCGCGCTCATCTTCGTCGACCCGGCCGTGCTGCCGGCGATGCGCGGGACGGTCCTCGACCTGAAGGCGTTCGGGCTGCCGTTCGGGCTCCGCGAGGTGCTGCTCGGCGTCGTCGCGGCGGTGGCCTACCGCACGGCCGAGCCGGCCGCGCTCGCCGGCAACGAGTTCTCGTTCGGCCCGATCCGCGAGATCGCCTGGCTCTTCGCCGGCATCTTCGTCACGATGCAGCCCGCCCTCGAACTGATCCGCTTGTGGGCTGTCGAGAACGCCGCCGGCCTCTCCGTGACGACGTTCTACGTCGGGACCGGCCTCCTGTCGGGCGTGCTCGACAACGCGCCGACATACGTGAGCTTCCTGGCCGCCGCGATGGGCAAGTTCGGGGCCGACGTGAACGTGCCGGCGCAGGTCGCCGCGTTCGCGGCGGGCGCTCGGCTCCCGGCCGAGACGTTCTACCTCGAAGCCGTCTCCGTCGCGGCCGTGCTCGGCGGTGCGCTGACGTACATCGGCAACGGGCCGAACTTCATGGTCAAGGCCGTCGCCGAGGCGTCCGACGCCCCCACGCCCACGTTCGGCGGGTACGTGTTCCGCTACGCCGTGCCCGTCCTCGTGCCGATCTACGCGCTCGTGTGGCTCGTGTGCTTCTCGGGAGCCATCGTTCCGCATCCGCCCGACACCGCCACGTGGCCTGCCGCTGCCTCGCCGCCCTGATGCCCGCCCGCACCCCGCTCTCCGACGCGGCCCTCGACGCCGCGCTCGCCGACCTCCCTGCGTGGACGCGCCGCGGCGACGCCCTCGTCTTCGAGGCGACCTTCGCCGACGTCCCGTCCGCCGCTGCGTTCATCGTCCGCGTCCTGTTTGCCGCCGAGGCGGCAGACCACCACCCCGAGATCACGACCGTGTACACGCGCGTCGCCCTGACGCTCTCGACGCACGACGCCGGCAACCGCGTCACCGCGACCGACCTCGCTCTCGCCCGGGCAATCGCCGGATTCAAGGGTTGATGTTTACGGTTTGAGAAGCAAATCGAAAAACATCAAACACAAAATCGCTTTTCTCCTCTCCCGATGTACGACTCGCTCCTGGCCGACCTCGCCGCGACCGGCCCCATCCTCCTCGTCGCCGCCGTCGGCGTGGCCGTCGTGCTCATCGACAGCTTCCGCAACGACAGCCCGGCGATCCCGTGGATCAGCGGCGCGGGCATGGTCGCGGCCGGCGTGTGGACCGCGTTCTGGCTCGAGTCGCCCGTCGAGGCGTTCAACGGGCAGATGTTCGCCGGCGGCGTGGCCGGCTTCGCGACGCTCGTCGTGCTCGTCGGGTCGCTGGCGAGCCTCGTGCTGAGCGTGCCCTACCTCCGGCGGATCGGGCACGACTACGGCGAGGTCCACGGCCTGATCCTCATCGCGACGGCCGGCATGATGACGCTCGCGTCGGCGGGAAGCCTCGTGACGCTGTTCGTCGGCCTGGAGACGATGTCGGTCTGCCTGTACGTGCTCACCGGGCTCGTGCGGGCCGAGCAGACGGCCAACGAGAGCGCGCTGAAGTACTTCCTCCTCGGGGCGTTCTCGACGGGCTTCTTCCTCTACGGCATCGCGCTGATGTACGGCGCGACGGGCACGATGGTGCTCACCGAGATGGCCGCCGGCCTGGCCGCGACCGAGCGGACGGGCCTCTTCGGCGTCGGTGTAGCCCTTCTGCTCATCGGGTTCCTGTTCAAGGTGAGCGCCGTCCCGTTCCACCAGTGGACGCCCGACGTGTACCAGGGCGCCCCGACGACGCTGACGGCGTTCATGTCGACGGCCTCGAAGACGGCCGCCTTCGCGGCTCTCGCGGTCGTCCTTAGCCGGGCCATCCCGCCGGAGCTGATGCAGGGGCCGGTGCAGCTCGCCCTCGCCGTCGTCGCGGCGGTGACGATGGTCGTCGGCAACGTGGCGGCCCTCACGCAGAACAACGTCAAGCGGATGCTGGCCTACTCGTCTGTCGCTCACGCGGGCTACATCCTCGCCGGGCTCGCCACCGGCACCGCCGACGGCACCTCGGCCGCCCTGTTCTACCTGCTCGCCTACACCGTGATGAACGTCGGGGCGTTCGGCGTCGTCGGCGCGCTGGAGTGGGACGGCAAGGAGGGCGCGGGGCAGACGCTGGACAGCCTCGCAGGCGTCGGCTACCGCTGGCCTGTCCTGGGCGTCGCGATGGGCGTGTTCATGTTCGCCCTCACCGGCTTCCCGCCGCTCGGCGGCTTCATCGGCAAGTACCTCGTCTTCTCGGCCGTCGTGGACGCGGGCATGACGTGGCTCGCCGTGATCGGCGTGCTCGCCTCGGTCGTCTCGGCGGTGTACTACCTGCGCGTGCTCATCGTGATGTGGATGCGGAGCCCGGACGACGCCCCCGAGGCGGCCCGCGGGGCGTCGTTCCTCACGTCGCGGTCCACGACGGCCGTCGTGGCGGCCTGCGCCCTCGGCCTGCTGGCCCTCGGCGTCGTGCCCGGCCACATCATCTCGCTCGCCCGGTCCGTCGCGGACGGTGCTGCGGCCCTCGCCGTCCTCCCGTAGCGGCACGCCCGCGCACCCGACCTCTCCGATGGACCGCCTCCTCCGCGACCTTCTCCCGACCTCGCCGGACCTCGGCCTGTTCGTCGCCCCGGACATCCCGGACAAGAAGCTCGCCGCCGCCGTCGCCGACTATGCCCGCGAGGTGCGCCCGGCCGACGTCCTCGCGCTCTACGACGCGACGCGCCTCGGCTCGGCCAAGGACGGCGCGCTGTTCCTCGCCGACCGCGTCGTGTTCCAGAACAACAGCCTGCAGGCCGCGCGGACGGTCCGCTACGACGACCTCGTGGGCGTCCGACAGACGCGCGGCCTGCTGGGCGGGCGCGCCGTCGAGATGGACCTCAACCGGGCGCGGGCCACCGTCACCGAGACGCTCGACGTGTCGGCACACCCCGGCGCGGCCGAGTTCGTCGAGCGGTTCCTCCAGGAGGCGATGCTCGGCGCGGCGCGGCCCGACGCAGCCGACACGGTGACGGACCCGGCGGCGGTGGCGACCGCCCTCGACGGTCTGGTCCGCGACGGGCGGCTCGCGGCGTCCGACCGGGACCGGATGCTGGGGGCGCTGCGCGCCTGACCCAAACCCCCGGTGCCGGCTCACCGCTGGACCGAGCGGTGCGGGCCCGCGTCCACGAGCCACCTCACCGGACCTGCACCGACCGAGGTTGGCTGGTGAGGCCGCACGACCGTCACGAGGGAGGGATCGGAACATCCGTGAGACGGACAGATTTCAGGATTTTCCTGTGGCGTCATCGGACATTCCGGAGCGATACTCAGGCGTTTCTCCACCGGCCCCAGCCTGCAATTCCATGGCCATTCGCATCTTTCTGGTCGAAGACCACCCGGTCATGCGAGCGGGCTATGCCAGCCTGATTGCGCACGAGCAGGATATGGAGATCTGTGGACAGGTTGCGACAGCCGAAGAGGCGTTCGACGCCGTCCCTGGCCTCCACCCCGACGTCGTCGTCGCAGACCTGTCGCTGCCAGGCGTCAACGGGATCGAACTCATCAAGCGTCTCCACGCCCTGAATGCGTGCGGGGCCGTCCTGGTTGTCTCGGCCCACGACGAGTCGCTCTACGCGGAGCGCGCGCTCGCGGCGGGCGCGCTGGGCTACCTGATGAAGCACGAGTCGGCGGGGAACGTCGTCGCTGCGATCCGCCGGGTCCACGCTGGCGCGCTCTACCTCTCCGAGAGGCTCCGCGAGAGGCTGATCCTGAGCCGCATCGGAAAGCCGTCCAGCTCGCGCTCGGCGATCGACCCGCTGACAGACCGCGAGATCGAGGTGTTCGAGCAGTTCGGGCGGGGCCGCACGACGCAGGGGATCGCGGACCGGCTCGGCCTGAGCGCCAAGACGGTCGAGAGTCACCGGGCCAACATCAAGAAGAAGCTGGGCATCGAGCACGCCCCCGAGTTCGTCCAGCGGGCCGTCCTCTGGGTCGAGCACTCGCTGACCGATCCGCCTGAGAAGGCGGACTAGGCTCTGTTTGGAAACTCGGTTGCGCGCGTTCTCTCAAGAATCGTCATTCCCGCGAAGGCGGGAATCCACGTTGTTTCTGGCGTCCGATGGATCCCCGCCTGCGCGGGGATGACGTTGATCTGGAGTTTCCAGAC
>JANPJI010000368.1:0-3739 GCA_031425425.1 Rubricoccaceae bacterium | reverse complement strand
GATGCGTGCCTGTGCGCGCATGGGGTTGGGCGACGGTGCGAGCAGCGCCGTCACGTCCGAGGCAGCGTCGAGCTCGGCGATGACGGGGTCGCAGACCGACGACAGGCCGGCCCCGTTGGTGATGGTCGCGAGCAGGCCCGCACGGGTCACGGTCGGGTCGATGCGCGTCCCGCGGAGGTCGATCGTCGGCGGCGTGCCGGGGACGGCGTAGGGGACGCCGACGCCGAACGGACCCACGCCCGAGACCGAGCCGGTGAGGTTGGTGAGGACGGTGAAGGTGACCGAGGCGATGCCGGACTGTGGGTCCGAGATGGTCGAGAAGACGACGCCGGGGCCGGTCATGTCGAAGGAGAGTGGTCCGCAGACCGGCGCCGTCGTGTCGCCCGGCGGCGGTCCGCCCGCCACGACGATCCGGACGGTGTAGGTCGTCGCCAGGACCGGCGTGCCGTTGTCCGTCGCGGTGATCTCGACCGACGTCGTGCCGGCAGCCGGCGGCGTGCCCGAGCAGGACGCCGTGGCGGTCCCGCCCGGTGCACCGTTCGAGAGCGAGCACGTCAGCCACGGCGGGAGCGCGTTCGTCGAGAGCGTCGTCGTCTGGATCGACTCCGGGGCGATGAACTGCACGGTGAACGCCGCCGGGCTCCCGAGGGCGACGTTGAGGACGCTGCCGGGTGCCGCGGAGACGACTGGCGGGATGTTCGTCGCCGAGGCGCCCGTGTTGATGCAGATCGACTGTCCGTCGAGGCCATCGACGCCGTCGGTGGCACCCGTAGGGCCGTCGTAGTCCGTGCCCGGCTTGTCGTAGCGGCCGTACTGGAAGAAGTTGACGTTGTCGCCCCGGTTCGTGCCGACCGTGGCCGGTGTGCCACCGAAGCCGCCGACGCCGCCGGAGGCGCTGCCGGTCGTCCAGTCCATGTCGCCGTAGCTGAAGCAGACGTTGTTGCCGCCCGGGAGCACGGCCGTGTCCGAGATCACGATCTGGAACGAGTTGCGCAGGTTGGTCTGGCCGTTGTAGTAGCCGACCGAGTCGTAGTGGGCGACGAAGACGTTCGCGCCGTTGACCGTCGTCTGCTTGTAGTACGTCAGGCCGCTGCCGGTGCCGCGCGTGTCCACGTCGGCCCAGAAGGCGGCGACCATCCGGACGCCGGAGGCGGGAAAGCCGGTCGAGGTGAACCCGCCGAAGCAGCTCACAAAGGTGATGTTGCCGTTGTTGTTGACGCACCCCTGGGAATAGACGTCGCCGTAGAACTCGAAGTCGAACCCGAGCGGGCGGAGGCCCACCGAGCCGTCGTCGTTGGCGGGAAACGGAATCCACGTCGGGTCCGTGCGGTCGAACGGGACCAGGCTGCCGTCGAACTGGGTCGGGATGGTCGGCGTGGGCGGCCGGGGGTCTGCCGTGGTGAGAGGCGACGTGTCGTGCTGGCCGATCTGGCCGAGCTTCCACGCGTCATATTTCGGTGTGCCGGGGGCCTGGGCGAGTGCCGCGCTCGGAAGCAGCAGCGCGAGCCCGAGGGCTCGCACGCAGGAGGAACGTGTCATGGGAAATCGGGGAGGGCCGCGGGCGTCCCGCAGCGGCGATCGAAAGTCCCCGGCAGACCTGGGCCGCATACCCGACAGCCACACACTCGGCGTCACGGCCCAGACAGGCCGTCGCGCGGAGAAGGGTCGGAGCGCCCGAACAGTGCCTGCCTGTCGGGAGCGGTGCGGCGTGCGGCGGTGCCGCACAGCCCAACAGTACGGCACAGGTCACACCGGTGCAAGTTGTTGAATGTCATCCTTTTGAGTGTGGGTGGCGGCGATGCGTGGAGCACGTCCGCCCGTCGCTCCGGCGTGTGGGAGGTGCTCCGGGTCCGCCCCGCGCATCGCCTGCGGGGCGATATGCAGGCACAGACGGCAGGAAGAGGCCTCGGGGCCAGGACCGCCGGTGCCGCGCCGGCCGTCCCACACGGTGTGGCAGCACGAGTCCTGGCATCGACCGGGGCCGGATTGGCACCCGCCCGTGCCCGCATTCGCCGCTGTTTCTCCTCCGACTCCCGACGGCACACTCTCGGACCGGCGCGGTAGCTTCCCGACTGTCCTCACCCCACGCGCGCGTCCGCGTGCTCCCCCACATGAGCGAGACTGTTACGTTCGGCACCGACGGCTGGCGTGCCGTCATCGGCGACGGCTACACGTTCGACAACCTCACGCGCGTCGCCCGGGCGACGGCCGAGTGGGTGCAGGCCCAGCCCGACGGCGACGGCTCGGTCGTGATGGGCTACGACACGCGCTTCCAGGGCGAGGCCTTCGCCACGCACGTCGCCCGCGTGATGGCCTCGGGCGGCGTGACGGTCCACCTCGCGAGTTCGTTCGCGACGACGCCCGCCATCTCGTGGGCCACGGCGCAGGGCGGCCGCACGGCCGGCATCGTCATCACGGCCAGCCACAACCCGCCCCAGTACAACGGGTTCAAGATCAAGGCACACTTCGGCGGCCCCGCCTCGCCCGAGATGATCGCCGACGTCGAGGCGCGCATGGCCGCCCATGCGGCGGAGCCGGACGCCGAGACGCCGGACCTGCGAACCGTCGACGACCTCGTGGCGGACGGGCTCATCCGGACGTTCGACCTCCGGACGGCCTACGTGAAGCTCCTCAACGACCGGATCGACATCGCGGCGATCAAGGAGGCGACCGTCCGTGTGGCGTACGACGCCATGTTCGGAGCCGGGCAGGGCGTCGTCGGCGAGCTCCTCGGGCGCGTCCGCGTGACGGAACTCCACCACGACCTCAACCCCGGCATGTACGGGCAGGCCCCCGAGCCCATCGAGCGCAACCTCGGCGCGCTTCTCAAGGCCACCGTCGAGAACTCGTGCGGAGCGGGCCTCGCCACCGACGGCGACGCGGACCGCATCGGGCTCGTCGATGAGGAGGGCACCTTCGTGGACTCGCACAAGATCCTCTGCCTGCTCGTCAAGTACCTCCACACCGAGAAGGGCCTCCGCGGCGACATCGTCAAGACGTTCTCGACGACGGACATGCTGGACCGCATGGGCGAGGCGTACGGCCTCACGGTCGTCACGACGCCGATCGGGTTCAAGTACATCGGCCCGATGATGGTCGAGCGCGACGTGCTCGTCGGCGGCGAGGAGTCGGGCGGAATGGCCGTCAAGGGCCACATCCCCGAGCGCGACGGGCTCTACATCGGCCTGCTCGTCGTCGAGATGATGGTCAAGCGCGAGCGGACCCTCTCAGGGCTCGTCCGCGAGCTGATGGACGAGTTCGGGCCGCACTACCAGAGCCGTCAGGACCTCCACACGACGCCTGTACGCAAGGAGGAGGTTCTCCGGATTCTCCAGGCGGACGGCCTCGCGGAGGTCGCCGGGGCGGCGGTGACCAAGACCGAGACGCTCGACGGGTTCAAGTTCCGCCTCGGCGAGGGAACAGCAGGCGGCTGGCTCCTCTTCCGCCCGTCCGGCACAGAGCCCGTCCTCCGGGTCTACTCCGAAGCCGCCTCGCAGGAGCGCGCCGATGCGATCGTGCAGTGGGGTGTGGACTGGGTCAACGGCGGCTAGCGCCGCGGCGCCAGCGGGCAGTAGCGGCCTCGCCGCGCCTGGGGCCTGTGGAATAAAAGACGCATAGGGTCCCACGGTCTTGTTCTGCAACTGGCCACCGGTCCGAGTATCTCGGTGCCTACTGGCCACTGGCCGCATTCCCCTCAATCTGCGCGAGCCTCCGTTCCAGCGCCGCGGCGTCGCGGACG
>JANPJI010000367.1:0-7826 GCA_031425425.1 Rubricoccaceae bacterium | reverse complement strand
AGGGACCACTTCAGGCCGACCTCGACCGTGCGGCCGCGGTCGTAGGCTTCCTGCGTGGAGATCGACGACGGGATCGGCAGGTTCGTCACGACGCCGTTGACGACGGTCGGCTCTTCCGAAAACTGAAGCTGCTCGGTGAGGTAGCGGACCCGGCTGCCGACCAGGTTCCGCGCGTCGACGCTAAGCTGGAGGCCTGCGCCGAGGCTCTTCGAGAGGACGAAGTCCAGCGTGGTCTGCGGCTCGCGGAACGTCCGCTGGCCGCCCGTGTCGAGGTAGCGGAGCTGCTCGCCGGTGTAGCGGAAGAGCCCGGTGACCGACAGGCCCCACTGGACCCGGTCGTAGGTCAGCCCGGCGTTGAACAGGACCGGCGTCTGGCCGAAGAGCGCTCGCGTCCCGGCCGGGATGCGGATCGTCGACGTGCCGGACTCGTCGATCCGGAGCGCGTAGAACGCGCCGGCGTCGGTGCGCAACAGGGCGAGGTTGGCCCCGAGGCCGAACGAGACCAGCCGCTCGGAAACAAGCGCGAGCGGCAGCCGGACCTCGGCCTCAACGCCGTACGTGTTCGCCTTGCCGCTGTTGATGAACGTCCCCGACGAGCCGGCCGTGGGCTCGATCGGGCCGTCGAAGCGCTTGAAGAAGCCGCCGAGCGAGACGAGCGCCGTGGGCGACGGGTACCAGCTCCCACGCAGGTCGTAGTTGTCCACGACGGTTCGCTGGAGGTCCGGGTTGCCGCCGATCGCTGGCGCGCCCGGCCGCGGCTGGTACTGGAACGCGACGAGTTCGCGGAACTGCGGCCGCGCGAGCGTGCGGCCGTAACCTGCCCGGATGTCGGCGCGGCTCGACAGGGCGACCTGCGCGTTGATGCCCGGCAGCACGTCCGTGAACGTGCGGTCGGCGCGGTAGCTCTGGCCGGCGAACAGGTCGCTCTCGCGGGTCAGCAGGCCGTTGTGCCGCGGCAGCAGCTGCACCGTCTGCCGGCTCTGCTCGACGCGCACGCCGGCCACGAGGCGCACGCCGGGCAGCACGTCGGCGTCGACCATGCCGTATCCGGCGGCGATGTCGATGCGCGCCTCGAAGTTGTCCGCCTCGCTCGTCCCCTCGTCGACGTAGAAGCCCGGCGCGTCCGTCGGTGCCGGCTGGAGTCCGAGGAACGTCCCGGCGAAGTTTTCCGGAGCGAACACGAGCCCGGGCGACTGCGCCTCGAACCCCGTCGCGGGGTCGGCGGAGACGCCGAAGATCACGCGGTGGCCGTCCTGGTCGCGGCCGGTGCGGTCGCTGTAGCCGCCGATCTTGACCTCGACGCGGCGGCCGGCGGCGCGGAAGGGCAGCGTGAGGTCGAGGCGGCCGAGGAGCGCCGTGTCGCGCTGGTCGAAGTGGGACCGCGTCGGCCGGCTCACGCGGCTGTCGTCGGTCGCCGTCGTGACGAGGCTGTCCGGAAGCTCGAACGTCGAGATGTCGCCCCCTTCAGACAGGCCAGCCCCCGGAGGGCCGAAATACTGGATGGTCATCGTCCCCGGCTCCAGGCGCCGGGTGCCGGAGTAGGCGGCGGTCCACGCGAGCCCGGCGCGGCCGAAGAGGGTATGCTCGCCGGCGAGTTGCAGCGAGACGAGGCGGCTCACGACGCGCTGCGTGAGCGTCGTCCGGGCGGCGACCTGCTCGCCCTCGGGGTCGTACAGCCCGGCCTGGTACTGCGCGAGGTCCTCGGTGAGCCGGTTGTAGAACACCGTCGACGAGACGCGGTCGGTCGGCGACGGCTCGACGCTGAGCCCGAGCAGCGTCCCGACGCGGACCGTCTGCTCGCTCTGGAGCACCTCCCCGAACACCGGATTCAGGTTCGGGCTGTTGAAGATGTAGTCGCCGTACTGCTGGTTGCCGCCGTCGTAGCTCACGACGCCGATCACGCCGGCCGGCCGGCCGCCGAGGCGGTACCGGTTGCCGGCGAGGATCTCGAACTCGCGCCCCGGCAGCAGCATCTGCACCGACGGCCCGACGGGCATCATCGCGAGCACGTCGTTCGCGACGCGGCCGACGGCCGCATTGTCGGTGAGGACGGCGGCGTAGTGGGCACTCTCGCGCGGCCCGGAGTACACGATCTCGCCGGTGATGCCGACCGAGTCGGGCAGGCTCGCGATGGACTCGGGCCACCGGTAGCAGTTCGAGAAGCCGGTCCAGGCGTCGCTGCAGCCGCCGATGACGAGGCCGTCCTGGCCCGTCGCGGCCGAGTTGACCGACGTCTCGACGCTGACCGAGAGGCGCGGCCCGGCGGGCGTGCGGAGCGTCCGCAGGTCGACGAGGCCGCCGACGAAGTCCGCCGGCAGGTCCGGCGTCCAGCCCTTCGCCACCGACGCCGAGGCGAGGATGTCGGACGAGATGACGTCGAGCGGGACCGAGCGCTCGTCGGCAGACGTGCTCGGCACGGCGACGCCGTTGATGGTGACCTTGCCGTAGCGCCCGCCGAAGCCGCGGACCGAGACGTAGCGGCCGTCGGTGACCTCGGCCCCGGCGGCGCGCTCGATGGCCGCCGCGGCGCTGCCGCCGGCGGTCTGGATGTCGCGCGCGTCGAGCACGTCGATCACGGCCATGGCGACGCGGCGCTCGTTGAGGACCTCGGCCGTGGAGCCCTGCTCGCGCTCGGCCGTGACCACGGCCCCGGCGAGCTCGGTCGTCTCGGGGTCCAGCGACACGTCGAGGGCGGTCGTCTGGCCGGCGCGGATCTGGACGCCGGTCACAATCTTGACCTGGAGGCCGACAAAGCTCACACGGACGGTGTGCGTGCCGGCGGGCAGGCTCAGCCGGTAGTCGCCGTCGACGTTGGTCGCCGTGCCGACGCCGAGCGTGTCCACGCTCACGGTCGCACCGGGGAGCGTGTCGCCGATCTCGGTCTCGACGACGCGGCCGGCGAGGGTGCCGCTCTGGGCGTGCGCGGCCGGCGCGACGGCACACACGAGAGCCGCCAGCCAGATGGCGGCGGCCCGTGCGGGTGCGGCGCGGTGGGCAGAGGGCGGAGCGGAACGGAGCATCTGGGAGGGGAAACAGTCGGAAACACGGACGGGGGAGGCCGCCGGCAGCGCCGGACAGCCTCCCCCGCGAACACGCGGAGCGGTTACCGGACGACCTGGAGGCGGAGCGCCTCCGAGAACGTGCCGGCGTTCATCCGCACGACGTACGAGCCGGTCGCGAGCGCACCGGCGTCGAGCCGGACCGTGTAGGTCCCGGCGTCCTGCCGGCCGCTGGCAAGCTGGCCGACCTGGCGGCCGAGCATGTCGTAGACCCGGATCGACACCTCGGTGGCCTCGGCGAGGCCGTACCGGACCGTCGCCGCGTTCGCGACGGGGTTCGGGAAGGCCTCCAGCGAGAACTCCGCGGCCTCGTCGCCGCTCTTGCCGTCGACGAGGAGCTCGACCTCGCCGGCACCGGCGAGCGTGAAGCCCTCGCCGAGGATGCTCAGCGCGACGTCGCTCAGCGACACCGTCGCCGCAGCCTCCATCGGCGCGATCACCGTGAGGACGTAGCTCACGAGGATGCCCGCGCCGTCCGCACCGACGGCTCCGCGCTTGCGCGAGTACGCCTGCTCGAAGATGCCCGCCTCGACGTCGTTGGACTCGAACGCGAGCAGGTCGCCGTTCTCGATCAGCGCGCCCGCGGCGACGCTGCGAATCTCGAAGAGGCCCTGCGGCAGCGAGATCATCGACGTCGAGCCCCAGAGGCGCTCCACGTCGGCACCGGCCGGCACGACCACGTCGAGGCGGACCTCCGAGCCGACGGGGCGGACGGCGATCGTCGCCACGTCGATCGCCGGGCCGGCGGTCTTGGCCGCCTCGGTCGCCTCGGCTGTCGTCGCCTCGGTCGCCGTGTCCTCGGTCGTCGCGACCACCTCACCGGCCGCCGGCTCCGTCTTGTTCAGCGTGTGCGTGCGGCCGAAGTTGACGCCGATGGCGATCACGTCGTTCTGGTCGATCTCGCCGTTGCCGTCCGCGTCCGCGTAGGCCGGGTTCGGCGTCACGGCGATGGTGCACGGCTCGGTCGGGCCGGGCGTCGGGATCACGAACGGCAGCGCGCGCTGCCCGAAGAACCGGATGTCGCGCGGGGCCTGGAACGTCGGCTCGGACGTCGAGCGCGACGGGCCGGTGAGGGCGTAGCACGAGCCGATCGGGAACAGGTCCGTCGTGGCCACGATGCCGTTGTTGTCGGTGTCGCCCGGCCACACGCGGAAGTCGTTGCCCGGGTTGTCGATGCCGACCGGGAAGTCCGAGTCGCCGTCGCCGTCCGTGTCGCCGACGAGCTGGAGCGGGACGAACGCCGAGGCCGCGTTGAAGGCCGAGATGTCCGAGATCGTGAAGTTCGACGTGAGGACCGTCGTCGGCGGCGACGCGCCGCGGGCGTCGGGGTTGAGGCGGAACCGCAGCCGGGCGACGATGCCCGTGCCGGAGGCGTCCACGCTGACGCCGCGGCGGCGCGTGTACGAGAACGACACCACGCCGCCCTGGACGCGCTCGAACTCGATGAGCTGCGGCGCGGCGATGTACGCGCCGGGATCGACGCCGGCGAACTCGAAGCGGGTCGCGTCGAAGGCGATCTGCGCGCCGAGGCCGAACAGCGTCGCCGGCGTCACCGTCGAGCCGACGACGACGTCGACCGTGACCTCCTGGCCGAGCGCGACGTTGTCGTCGCTCAAGACGAGCGTGATCGGGGGCACCGTCGGCACGGCAACGCCGGTGCCGCCGAGGGCGACCACGACCGACGCCTCGTCGGCGTCGTTGCTCGCGACGGTGAACGTGCCCGCGGCCGGGCCCACGGCCGTCGCAGCGAACGCGAGGACGACCGAGCGCGAGGCGCCCGGGGCGATCGCGCCGGCCCCACCGCCGCTGACGATCGTGAAGCCCGTCCCACCGATCGTCGTCGCCGAGACGTTGAGAGCCGCGTCGCCCGAGTTGGCGATCGTGACGGTCTGCTGGGCGGACTGGCCGACGAACACGTTCCCGAAGGCGACCGGGCTCGGCGAGACCGAGATCTCCGGGCTCGGCGGCGTGATCTCGACGGCCTGGGTGCCCTCGAACGCGCCGGCGTCGACGGCGGCGCCCTGGATGCGCGCACGGCCGGCGCCGTCGATTGTCAGGCCGGCCGGCACGAGCGCCGTGTTGCCATAGTCCAGCGCGACCGAGCCGGTCTGGAGCGAGAAGAAGCCGTCCGTCGTGCGGAGGTTCGGGTTCGTCGCGACGACGTTCGTGCACGTCCCGAGGGAGGCCGCGCACTGGTTCTGGCCGTCGAAGATGACGTTGGTCAGGATGGCGTCGGTGCCCTGGATCTGCAGGCTGCCCACGGGCAGGCTCGTCAGGTTGCCGAAGAAGATGCTGTTCTCGGCCGTGAGGCGGAACAGCGAGTTGCCCTCCGTCTCGGCGTAGACCTGGCCGCCGTTGCCGGCGATCGTCACGTTGTCGAAGGCGATCTGGTACGTGATGCTCGGGTCCGAGACAAGGTCCGACCGCGCCCCGGCCGCCGCGACGACGTCGCCCGGCGTCGGGCCGAAGCCCGTGTCCGAGATGAGCACGTTGACGAGCGCGTAGCCGGCGTTGAAGCCGCCGATGGAGCCCGTCTGCGTCGCGTCGTTGTTGCGGACGGCCGCGTTGCGGATCGTCGAGCCGCTGGCCGTCGGGCCGTTGACGAGGATGCCGCCGGCGAAGCCGGCCGGGCCGACGACGGCGAGCGCGCGCGGGTCGTTGCCGCCCTCGACGATGACGCCGTCGAGGATGCCGTTGCCGGCGAACGTGACCACGTCGTAGGTGGCCGTCGCGTCGCCGATGGCGGACGTGGTGTTGTTGTCGTAGTCGCCGTCGAGGATCGTCGCGGCGACGGCGAGGAAGTTGGCCGGCCGCTGGGCGACCGACGTCTCGGTGCCGCGGAAGCCGCCGTAGACCGTCACGCCGGCGTCGATGGTGAACGTCGAGATGGCCGAGTTGCCGGGCGTGTAGCGGCCGTCGGCGACCCAGATCTGGGAGCCGGAGACGTCGACGGCGAGGGCCGCCGAGAGCGTCGTGTAGGCGTTGGTCCACGACGTGCCGTTGTTGGCGCCGGTGGCGCTGGCGTCGACGTAGATCTGCGCCTGCGCGGCCGGCACGAGGCCGACGAACAGGAACAGCAGGGCGGCAGCGAGGCCGCGGTGTAGAGTGTGTCGCATGAGGTGGGAGAGAGGGTGGCCTCGAAGGGCCGGGCTGGGCCTCGGGGAGGTCCGAGGCCTGGAAAGCAGGGCACCGGAGGCGGGGCGTGTCCGGGGGACGCCGCCGCTCAGCGCTCCGAGCGGGGGCTCCGCCGGCCGAGTGCCGGCGGGAGCCCCGCGCTAGTTGTGCCGCGGCCGGGGGGCGTGTGCCCCGCACCGGCCTGCGGCGGTCAGCGCCGCGCCGACGCCCGCGCGCCGGCGGGGCCGGGCGCGCCTAGAAGCGCACCCACGAGCCGACCTGGTAGAAGGGCGTCCCGCCCGCCTGGACCGCGCCGAGGTAGGTCGCGGCCGTGTCGAAGAAGCCGCCACTCGGCGGCGTCGCGCCGCCGAAGCCGGCGAGCGGCTGGAAGTTGGGCGCCGTGCGGTTGGCCGCGTTCGCCGTCAGGCCCGTCAGCGACAGCGCGACGGCGTTGCCGGCGCAGTTGGCGTCGGTCGCGGCCGTCTGGTACAGCAGCGGGACGGCCGCGACGAGCGTGCCGTCCGAGAAGCGGGCGTTGTCGATCCACAGCTCCCCGGTGTCGGAGTTGTTGCAGAGCGCGAAGGTCTCGTTGTCGTCGACGTTGATGCCGAGCGAGAAGGCCGAGACGAGCGTGTTCTGGACCGTCCCGGCGACGCCGCGGCGGACCTGGATCGCCTGGCTGTTCGTGCCGCCGTTGCCGATGAACGTCGAGTTGAAGACGACCGGCTTCGTCCGCGGCGTGAGGTTGAAGTCCGTGTTGCCGGCCGCCTCGCCCGCCTCGCGCTCGTTGTTGTCGGCCTCGATGCCGCGGTCGCCGTTGATGAGCGTCGGGTTGGCCCCGCCGGGGAGCTGCGCGAGCACGAACTGCGCCCGGCCGGTCCAGCCGTAGGAGTAGTCGAACGAGTCGTCCTGGGCCGCCGTGATGACGATGAACTTGACGTCGACCGCGCCGCCGAAGATCTCGAGGCCGTCGTCGAGGCCCTGCTTGAGGTGGACGTGGTCGATCGTGGTGCCGCTGCCGACGCCGAAGAGCGTCAGCAGGTTGAGCTCGTTGTTCGGCGTGAGGGTGAAGCCGGCGTACTCGATGCGGACGTACTGGAGCGTGCCGCTGTTGTCGGCGGGGTTGGAGCCGCCGTACGTGAGCCGCCCGAAGCCGAGGTTGTCGGTGCCGTCGGCCTCGGCGAGCGTGAAGCCCGGGAGCCGGGTGTCGATGCCCTCGACCTCGCAGTCGCCCGGGATGAGGTCGTCCGGGGAGCCCAGCGTGGTGTCGTTCGCGCCGTTGCACGTCCCGTTGCCGATGATCGTGACGCCCCCCCAGTCGCCCGCGACCGGCGCGCCGGGCGTGTCCTGGTAGGTCGCGCCGACGTTGAACAGCTCGGTGTTGTTGGCGCTCGTGATGATGACCGGGGCAGAGGGCGTGCCGATGGCCGTGATCTTGCCGCCGCGGCGGACGATCAGCGAGGACGGCTCGAGGTTCGCGTCGGCGAAGATGCAGGTGCCGGCGGGGATGACGAGTTCGCCGCCGCTCTTGACCTCGACGACGTTCTGGAGGACGTAGACGGTGCTCGCGCTCAGCGTCTGCGTGCCGGTGATGTTGCCGGACGCGTTGAGGCCGTTGAGCACGACGACGGGGGCGCCGGCGGCGGGGCACTG
>JANPJI010000366.1:0-2958 GCA_031425425.1 Rubricoccaceae bacterium | reverse complement strand
GACGGCGTCGGGGCGGGCCGCCTCGACGGCCTCTCCGACGGCCGCGGCGTTCGTGATGTCGAGACCCGTCACGTCAGTCCCAATGGCTGTGACGCCTTCTGAGGCGCAGAGCGCGAGCAGTTCCAGGCCGACCTGCCCGTTGGCTCCGGTGACGAAGACGGTCATCGAGCCGGTCCCTCGAAGGGGGCGTCAGGAAGGACGGTGAGGTCGCGGAGACGCGGGAGCGCGCGGTCCTTGTCGGAGAGCGTCGGTGCGTCGCAGGGCCAGTCGATGGCGAGGTCCGGGTCGTCCCACGCGAGCCCGCCCTCGTCGCCGGGCTGGTAGACGTCGGTGCACTTGTAGAGGAAGTCGACCTCGTCTGAGACGACGCAGAAGCCGTGCGCGAGTCCGGGCGGGACCCACAGCTGGCGGTGGTCCGCGGCGTCGAGCGTGAAGCCCTCCCAGCGGCCGAACGTCGGCGAGCCGGGGCGGACGTCGACCACGACGTCGTAGAGGCAGCCGGCGAGAACCTCGACGAGCTTGCCCTGCGGGCGCTTCACCTGAAAGTGGAGCCCGCGCAGGACGCCCTTCCGCGACCGGCTGTGGTTGTCCTGCACGAACGCCGGCCCGATCCCCGCCGCGGCGTAGCGCCCGGCGTGGTAGCGCTCGACGAAAAAGCCCCGCGCGTCGCCGTGGACGACCGGGTCGACGAGCAGGACGCCGGGAATCGTGGTTTCGGTCAGGGTCATGCCGTCGCTACACAGGAGTGGGAAGGACGCCGGCGCGGACGAGGTGCGCGACGACGGCCTCGGCCGAGGCGTCGGCGCTCTGCCGGGCCGTTTCGAGGTGCAGGTCGGGCGCGTCGGGTGCCTCGTACGGGGCACCGACGCCGGTGAGGTGCGGAAGCTCGCCGCGGTCCGCGCGGGCGTAGAGCCCCTTCGGGTCGCGGGCGCGGACCGTGTCGAGGTCGGCGTCGACGTGGACTTCGAGGATGCGGTGTGCCGGCAGGTCGCGGCGGAGACGAGCCAGGACGGCCGCGCGGTCGGCGCGCAGCGGCGAGACGAACGTGCACAGCACGACGAGGCCCGCTTCGGCGAGGAGAGCGGCGACCTCGGCGACGCGGCGCAGGTTCTCGGTGCGGTCCGCGTCCGAGAAGCCCAGATCGCCCGAGAGCCCGTGGCGGACGCCGTCGCCGTCGAGCAGAGCGGTCCGGACGCCAGCGGCGAACAGGCGGCGCTCGACCGCCCGCGCCACTGTGCTCTTGCCCGAGGCGGGCAGGCCCGTGAACCAGACGACAGCCGCCGCGTGGCCCTGCGCAGCTTCGCGCGCGTCGCGGGTCACGTTCGGGCCGTCCCACACGACGTTCGGCGAGACCGGCCGCTCGGGCACCTTGTCAGGCCTCTCGTCGTCGGGAGCTTCCTCGTCTCGGGCGGGGCCACGCACCATGCCGGCGGCGACCGTGTCGAACGTGTCGGCGTCGAAGAGGACGAACGCGCCGGTCTCGCGGTTGACCTCGTACGGGTCGACGGAGACGGGCTCGGCGGTCGAGATCCGCACGCGGCCGATGTCGTTGAGCGCGAGCGTCTCGGCCGCTTCGCGGCGGAGCGTGTCCACATCGATCCGGTACACGACGGTGTCGACGACCGCCGGGACCTCGCGCGTCGTGTGGCGGAGGCGGTAGCGGCGGCCGGGCACGAGCGGGGCCTCGGCCATCCAGCACAGCATGGCGTCGAGCGTCGTCGTCGTGTCCGGGCGGTTGCCGGGGCGGACGAGCATCTGGCCGCGCCCGGCGTCCACGTCGCGGTCCAGCGTGACGACGACGGCGTCGCCGGCGCGCGCCTCGGCGAGCGGCCCGTCGAACGTGGCGACGCTCGCGACGACGGCGGGCATGCCCTCGGGGAGAACGACCACGTCGTCGCCGGGGCGCAGCATGCCTGAGGCGACGGTCGCCGCAAGCCCGCGGAAGGACGCGTCGGGGCGGAGCGCCATCTGGACCGGCACGCGCAGGTCGCGGAGGTTGCGGGCAGCGCTCACCGGGACCGTTTCGAGATGGTGCAGGAGCGTCGGGCCGTCGTACCATGGCATCGCGGCGCTCCGCTCGGCGACGTTGTCGCCGGTGAGGGCGGACACGGGCAGGACCGTCACGCCGGCCGCGCGGAGGCGAGAGGCAAAGGCGAGCACGTCCTGCCGGACGGCCTCGAACGCGGCCTCGTCGTAGCCCACGAGGTCCATCTTGTTCACCGCCACGACGAGCTGCGGGATGCCGAGCAGGCTGGACACGAACGCGTGCCGCCGGCTCTGCGTCTGCACGCCCCGCACGGCGTCCACGAGCACCACGGCGAGCGCGGCCGTGCTCGCGCCGGTGACCATGTTGCGCGTGTACTGGACGTGCCCGGGCGTGTCGGCGACGAGGAACTGGCGGCGCGGCGTGGCGAACGAGCGGTAGGCGACGTCGATGGTGTTGCCCTGCTCGCGCTCGGCGCGGAGCCCGTCGGTGACGAGCGCGAGGTCGACACCGGTCTGCCCGCGCGCCTCGGTCGTACGCCGGACGGCCGCGAGCTGATCTTCCGGCACCGAGCCCGTGTCGACGAGCAGCCGCCCGATGAGGGTGCTCTTGCCGTCGTCGACGGAGCCGGCGGTCGTGAAGCGGAGAAGGTCCATCAGAAGTAGCCCTCGCGCTTGCGGTCCTCCATGGCCGCCTCGGAGCGCGCGTCGTCTGCCCGCCCGCCGCGCTCGCCGACGCGGGCGGCGAGGACCTCGGCGAGGATCTCGTCCACGCTCCGCGCCGTGCTCTCGACGGCCCCGGTACAGGTCGCGTCACCGACGGTCCGGAAGCGTACGGTGCGCGTCTCGGGCGTCTCGCCGGGCAGGAGTGTGAGCCACTCGCTCGTGGCGAGGAGCGTCCCACGGCGGTCCACGACCTCGCGCTCATGGGCGGCGTAGAGCGTCGGCAGGTCGAGGCGCTCGCGGGCGACGTAC
>JANPJI010000365.1:0-3076 GCA_031425425.1 Rubricoccaceae bacterium | reverse complement strand
GGACGACATTCTCAACTCGGGCCGCTCCGCCGCCCGCGCTGTCGCGCTCCTCCGCAGCGACGGCTTCGACGTCGTCGGGCTCGTGACGCTGTTCAACTTCACGTGGTCCGGCGGGCGGGCGCGCCTCGAAGGCGACGGCCTGTGGGTCGAGTCGCTGCTGGAGCTCAACCTGCGCGAGAGCGCGCCCACGCGCCCGACGACCTCGGGCGACACGGCCTGACGCTCCCGTGAAGCTCTGGAGATCGCGCCCCGCTGCGGCACCGCCCGCTCTGGCCGGCTTGCCGACGGCTCTGCCGGCCGACGACCCGGCCGCGCCACTCGGCGTGGTGCTCGACGCCAGCGGCGCGCCCGTCGCCGGGGCCCCGCTTCCGGTCTACGACGGCAGTGGCATCATCGTCGGCGGCGACGGGCAGACGGTCGTCACGGCGTCCGGCGGCGAGATGCCGTTTCTGGAGCATCTCGAAGAGCTCCGCAAGCACATCTTCAAAGCCCTCGCTGGCATCGCCGCCGCCGTGGTGCTGTGCTTCGTCTTCGCCGACTGGATCATCGACCACGTCCTGCTGGCACAGACCCGCAAGACGTTCTTCATGTACGACATCCTGCACATCGACGCCGTCAACGTCGTGCTGCAGAACCGGTCGGTGACGGGCCAGTTCTTTACCTACTACGGAACGGTCCTCGCGTCCGCGCTCGTCGTCGGCTCGCCGTTTATCGTCTACCAGATCTGGAAGTTCATCGAGCCCGGCCTGTACCCGGCCGAGCGCAAGGGCGTGCGGTTCGCGTCGGTCTTCGCGACGTTCTTCTTCGCGCTCGGGATCGCGTTCGGCTACTTCGTGCTGTCGCCGCTCTCGCTCCAGTTCTTCGCCAACTTCGTCATCTCCGAGAGCATCGTCAACGAGTTCGACATCTCGCGCTACTTCTCGATGCTGATCACGGCGACGTTCGGGGCCGGCCTCCTGTTCGAGCTGCCCGTCGTCGTGTTCGTGCTCGCACGCCTCGGGCTCGTCACCGTGGCTCTGCTCCGCAGGAGCAGGCGGTATGCGCTCGTGATCGTGCTCATCCTCGCGGCCGTAATCACGCCGTCGACGGACCCGCTGAGCCTGATGGTGATGGCGATTCCGCTCCTGCTGCTCTACGAGGTGGCGATCGTGATGACGTGGTTCGTGGAGCGCGGCAAGAAGCGCGAGGCGGCAGAAATCGAGGCCGCCGCCGTCGCGTCTGGTGCGGTCGCCGTAGCCGACGTTCAGGGCGACCTCTCGTCGGTGTCGCGGCCGAACGCAGGATGAGCGGTTCGGGGACGGACGGGTTTCCCGTTTCGCCCGTTCACATCCGCACCCGTCCTCCTGCCCGCTCGCCGATGCGCCGTGCTCTGCTGATCGCTCTCGTCCTCGCCCCGTCGCTCGCCTCGGCGCAGACCGGCGGCGACCTCTTCGCGGTCCGGAAGAACTTCGCCCTCTTCGGGCGGATCTACGAGGTGCTCGCGTCCGAGTACGTGGACCCCGTCGACTCGGAGCGCCTGATGCGGACTGGCATCGCGGCCATGAACGGCGCGCTCGACCCGTACACGGTCTTTTTCGACGAGGCGACGACGGCGGCCGGTCGCCTCCAGCAAGGTGCCGATGTGGGCGGCGTGGGGATTGTGGCGGCGCAGGCCGGCGGGCGCCTCGTCGTCGCGGCCGTCCTCGACGCGTCCAGCGCCGAGACGCAGGGCGTGCGCCCCGGCGACGCCGTCGTGACCATCGCCGGGCGGCCTGCGTCTGCTCTGACTGCGCAGGCGGCGGCCGGCCTGCTCCGCGGCGAGCCCGGCTCGACGGTCGCCGTGGAGGTGGACCGCGAGGCGGCTGAGGCGGGCGCGCCGGCCGAGCGGCTCCGCTTCCAGCTCGCCCGCGCCGAGGAGCCGCGGCAGGAGGTCACGTTCTCCAGCTTCGCCGGAGCGCCCGCCGAGGGCGTCGCGTACATCCGGCTGGGCGACTTTCTCGGTCCGGCCACGTCGCAAATCCAGACGGCCGTCGACGGGCTCCGGGCACAGGGCGAGGTCCGCGCCGTCCTGCTGGACCTGCGCGGCAACCCCGGCGGGCTGCTGGACGAGGCCGTCTCGGTGTCCGGCCTCTTCCTCCCCCAGGGCACGCTCGTGACCGCGACGCGCGGGCGCGCCGAGGGGACGGCCCAGACGTACCGCACCACGGCTGCCCCGATCCTGCCCGACGTGCCCGTGGCCGTGCTTGTGGACCGCCACAGCGCCTCGGCGTCCGAGATCGTCGCCGGGGCGCTCCAGGACTGGGACCGCGGCGTGGTCGTCGGCGAGACGACGTTCGGCAAGGGCCTCGTGCAGGTCGTCCGCCCGATGCCGTACGGGACGGCTCTCAAGCTGACGGTCAGCCGCTACACGACGCCTGTCGGGCGCGAGATCCAGCGGCTGACGTACGCGCAGGGCACACAGGCCGTGGCCGTGGCGGACTCGTCGCGGCGCGCGTTCCGCACGGCCGGCGGCCGGGCAGTCCGCTCCGGCGGCGGCATCGAGCCCGACGTGGCCGTGAGCCTGGGCGAGCCGAGCGCGCTCGAAGAGGCGCTCGTTCGCGAGGCGGCCTTCCTGCGCTTCGCCAACCGCTACGCCGCGCAGAACCCCGCCCTGCCCGCCGGCTTCCGCGTGGACGACGCGCTCTGGGCGGATTTCCGGCGGTCGGTCGAGGCCGAGGGCGTCGCGTACCGGACGGCCGGCGAGCAGGCCGTCGACGCGCTCGAACGAGACCTGGCCGCGGCCGGCACGCCGGCCACGGCTGAGACGGCCGCCCTGCGGCGGGTCGTCGAGCGGGAGAAGGCGCGCGACCTGGAGCGCAACGCGCCGCGCCTGCGGGCACGCCTGCGGCAGGAGATCCTGTCGCGGTCGGTCGGACAGCGCGGCCTCACCGAGGCGGCCCTCGCAGACGACGCCGTCCTCGCGACAGCCCGCGCGCTCGTGCTCGACGCGGCGCGCTACACCCGCACGCTCGGGCGCTGACGCCGGCGACACCGGCCGGAGACACCGGCCGGAGACGGAACGCCGACGTTTCGTTTCGCCCTTCTGTGGAATGCCCGA
>JANPJI010000364.1:0-3425 GCA_031425425.1 Rubricoccaceae bacterium | reverse complement strand
GCGTCGGCGACGTAGAGGACGGCGTCGGCCGTGGCGAAGGCCGCCCGGGCGCGGCGCGTGCCCTCGGCCTCGACGGCGTCGTCGGTCTCGCGCAGCCCGCCCACGTCCACGTCCGTCTCGACGGCGTCGCGCGTCGTGCCGGGAGTGTCGCTCACGATGGACCGCTCGCGGCCGGCGAGCGCGTTGGCGAGCGTGGACTTGCCCGCATTCGGGCGGCCGGCGAGGACGACCGTGGCCCCGCCGCGGACGAGCGCGCCGAGGCGTGCCGACGACAGCAGCTCCGCGAGCAGCACGTCGGCCTCCGCGAGGCGCGCGGCGAGGTCCGCCCGGTCCGCGAAGGCGACGTCCTCCTCGGCGAAGTCCAGTTCCAGCGTCACGAGCGCCGCCACGTCGATGAGGCGCTCGCGGACGGCCGCGACGGCATCCGAGACGCGCCCCTGCATCTGGGCCACGGCGGCCCGCGCGCCGCGCTGACCGGTGGCGTGGATGAGGTCCGCGACGGCCTCGGCCTGCGCGAGGTCCAGCTTGCCGTTGAGGAACGCGCGCTGCGTGAACTCGCCCGGCCCGGCGGGCCGCGCCCCGGCCTCGACGAGCACGCGGACGACCGCCTGCGGGGCCGCGTCGCCGCCGTGCGTCGTCACCTCGACCGTGTCCTCGCCCGTGGCGGACCGCGGCGCGCGGAAGACGGTCGCGACGACCTGGTCCACGCGCTGCCCGGCCGCATCGACGATCCAGCCCGTGTGGGCCGTGTGCCCCGGCGCCTCGGCGAGGGCGGCGCTAGAGAACCGCGACGCGACGAGGGCGACAGCCCCCGACCCCGAGACGCGGACGACGGCGAGCGCGGCCGTCCCGCGCGCCGTCGCCAGGGCGACGATGGGCGGGTCGGTGGGCGGTGAGCCGGGGGCGGTCCGGTCGTCCGTCATCGCGCAACTCCGTGTGACACTCCCCGGCCTTCCCGACCCGATCCACCGCCCACAGGGCCTACTTCTTGCCGCGGCGGGCGTTGGCGGCCGAGATCGCGTCGGTCGTGAGGCGGCCGTTGGCGCGCCCGTTGCCCTTCGCCTTGCCGGGTTTGGCCGCCGGAGCCGCCGCCCCGACGCCGGGGATCTCGCCCTTCTGCGCCTGGGCGTGGACCTGCCGGTTGACCATCTGCTGCTGGCCGACGGAGAAGATGTTGAACGCGAGGTAGTACAGGCTCAGGCCGGCTGGGAAGCCGTTGAAGAACAGCAGGAAGATCGCCGGCATCATGTACAGGATCACCTTCTGCTGGCCCGTCACCGCGTTGCCCGACGGCTGCGACAGCTTCATCGTGGCGAGCATCGAGCCCGCCATGAGCAGCGTGAAGCCCGAGACGTAGTCGCCGTAGAACGGGATCGCGAACGGCAGGTTCAGGATCACGTCCGGGGCCGAGAGGTCCTTCGCCCACAGGAACGGCTCGCCGCGGAGCACGAGCGTGGACTGGAAGAAGCGCCACAGCGCGATCAGGATCGGGTACTGGAGCAGCATCGGGAGGCACCCGCCGAGCGGGTTCACGCCGCGCTCCTTGTAGAGGCGCATCATGGCCTCCTGCTGCTTCTGCGGGTCGTCCGGGTGCGTCTCCTTGAGCGCGGCGAGCTCGGGCTGGAGCTCGCGCATCTTGGCCGCGGACCGGTACGAGGCGCTCGTGAGCGGCCACAGGACCAGCTTCACGAGGAGCGCGAAGACGATGATGACGATGCCGTACGACGCGATGAAGGTCGACAGGAAGGCGAACGTCGGGGCGATGACGTAGCGGGCGATCGGGCGCGTCATGAAGGCGCCGAAGCCGAAGTCGACCGTGTCGTAGAGCCCGTAGGAGGCGAGGCGCCGAAGCTCGAGCGGGCCGAGGTACAGCGTGACGTTCTGGGCCTGCCCGGCCGCGAGGTCCGGCATCTCGAGGCGCGCCGAGAAGTCCTGCCCGAAGCCGGACCCGCCGGCCTCGCCGACCTGCTGCCCGTTCAACTCCGCGCCCTCTGCGACCGTCGGGGCGGAGGGGATGACGGCAGCGATGAAGAACTTGGTCTTGATCGCGACCCAGTCGACGGCCCCGGTGCGCGTGATGGGCTCGGCCCGGGCGGGCTCGGTGAGGTGGATCGACTCGGTCTCGCCGCCCGAACGGAGGTAGGCCCCGGCCTGGAGCGTCTCGCCCTTGGGGTCCTCCTCGGCGAGCGGGAGCGCGCCGTTCCAGGTGAGGTCGTAGCCGCCGCGGGCGAGCACGTCCGTCCCGACGGCCTCGACGCGCAGGCCGACGTCGTACGAGTCCGGCGCGAACGAGTACACGAGGCGGATCGCGCCTGCGCGGCCGGCCGTGCCGGGCACGCGCGTCTCGAAGCGGAGCTCGGCCGGGCCGGCCGTGGCGCGGACCGAGTCGCCGGCGAACGGCTGCCCCGCCACGACCGGCGTGAACGTGAGCGAGCGAGTGTCCACATAGGCTCCCTGCGGCGGGACGAACCCGAGCGCGACCGCCCCGGCCTCGTCCGAGACGAGTTCGACGGGCTGGCCTGTCCCCGCGTGGTCGAAGCCGAGCAGGCGGAAGCGGACGAGCGTGCCGCCGCGCGTCGAGAACGTGGCCTCGTAGCGGTCCGTGCGGACTGTGACGAGGCGCGCCGGGCCGGCGGTCGTGAAGGCCGAGTCGGCGGGCGCGCGGAGCGCGTCGTCCTCGGCCGTCGCCTCGGCGGGACCGATCTCGGCGTCGGCAGGGCCTGCGGCGCTCGCAGCGCGCTGGGCGGTCTGCGCCGAGTCGGCGACGGCCTGCTGGCGGGCGGCCTCCTCCTGGCTCGGGGCGGTGTAGATCATCCAGACGCCCAGAAGGAGGGACATCAGGAGGATCCCGATCAGTGCGTTGCGGTCGAGGCCCTGCGGTTCCACGGAGTCGGGCGCGCCGGGGCACGCGTGCGGGAGTGGGGACGCCGGCGCGACGGGGCGGCGGCTGGACGAGGCGTTACGGGCCGTCGGCGGCGACGTTGCGCGGACCCTCAGGGGCAGGATCGGCCTCGGGGGCGAGCGGGACGGGGCGGCCGGCGAGACGCCGGAGCGCCTCGGGGAGGTCGCGGCGGAGGTCGCGGTCGGCCGTCGCGAGGGGGCCGCGGAAGAGGACGACGAGCGTCAGGCAGTCCGGGCGCGCCGCGAAGGCGTCGGCGAGCGCGTGCTGGTGCAGGCGGAACGCCTCGCGCATCACGCGCCGCAGGCGGACCCGGCCGGCCCCGCGGGCGGCGCGGCCGGGCGCGAAGCAGACCTGCAGCGGCGTGTCCTCGCCGGTCTCTAGGCGGCCGACGGCCCGGTAGAGCAGCACGACCGTCCCGACACGGATGCGCCCGACGTCGGGCCGGGCGCGGTCGAAGAGGGGCCGGAGCAGGCGGCGGCGCTTGAGGCGGCGGCTCCGCGGGAAGGCGTTGGGCCGCACGGCA
>JANPJI010000363.1:0-2000 GCA_031425425.1 Rubricoccaceae bacterium | reverse complement strand
CGCGCACATCGAGGACGTCTGGGCCGTCCGCAAGGTGGGCCTCGGGCTGGCGATGTCGGCGCGCCTGCCGGTCCAGGCGGCCGCGATCATCGAGGACGCGGCCGTGCCCGTGAAGCACCTCTCGGCGTACGTCGCGGATCTGGAGGACGCGATGGCGGCCGAGGGCATCGAGGCCGTGATGTACGCCCACGCCTCGGCGGGCTGTCTTCACGTGCGCCCGTTCTTCGACCTCCGCCTGCCGCAGCAGGTGGCCGCGATGGAGCGCGTCGCGGTCGCCTCGGCGAACCTCGTCAAGAAGTACGACGGCATCATCGCCTCGGAGCACGGCGACGGGCGCGCGCGGGGCGCGCTCGCCGAGCACTTCTACTCGCCCCCGCTCTACGCCGCCTACCGCGCCACCAAGGCGCTCTTCGACCCGGACGGGCTCCTCAACCCGGGCAAGATCACGGACGCGCCGCCGCTCACCGAGGCGCTCCGCATCGGGCCGGACTACCACCCCCGCGCGGTCCAGACGGGGATCACGTACCCGGACACCAACGGCCGCGACGTCGGCTTCAACGAGGCCATTGAGGCGTGCAACGGGCAGGGCGTCTGCCGCAAGGTGGGCGCGGGGGTCATGTGCCCGCCGTTCATGGTCACGCGCGAGGAGAAGGACTCGACGCGCGGACGCGCCAACGCGCTCCGCGAGGCGCTCACCGGCGACCTCTCGTCGCTGACGGGGCCTGAAGTCGCCGAGGCGATGGACCTCTGCGTGTCGTGCAAGGCGTGCAAGTCCGAGTGCCCCGCGTCGGTGGACATGGCCGCGCTCAAGACGTCGTGGCAGGAGCAGAAGTGGAAAACGCAGCGGCCGGACCTCCGCACGCGCCTGTTCGCGCACCTCCCGGCCCTCGCGCGGCGCACGGCCGGGCCGCTCGCGCACGTCGCCAACCGCATCGGCACCTCGCCGCTCGTCCGCAAGCGCCTCGCCGCCCTCGGCATCGCCCCGGAGCGGGCGCTCCCGACGTTCGCCGTGCGCCCGTTCTCGGAGCGCGAGGCGCCTCGGGCGGCAGGCCGCCCGCGCGTCGCGCTGTACGCGGACACGTTCGCGCGCTTCCAGGAGCCCGGCATCCCGCGCGCGGCGATGCGCGTGTTCGCCGCGGCCGGCGTGGACGTCGTCGTGCCGGAGTACCGCTGCTGCGGGCGGACGTACCTCTCGAAAGGGTTCGTCCCGCAAGCAACCGCCCTCGCGCGGCGCCTCGTGGCGATGTACGCGCCGCTCGCCGAGGCAGGCGTGCCGATCGTCGGCCTGGAGCCGTCGTGCATCCTGACGCTGCGCGACGAGATCCCGCGCCTGCTCCCCGGCGACGCCCGCGCAGCGGCGGTCGCGGCGGCGGCGGTCACGTTCGAGGAGTGGGCCGAGGCGAACGGCGAGGCGCTCGGGCGCGACGCGTGGCGGGCGGATGCGGGCGACGCGCTCGTCCACGGCCACTGCCACCAGAAGGCGCTGTCGAGCATGGGCGCGAGCCGCGCGTGCCTCGGCGCGGCTGGATTTGCCGTTTCCGAGACGCACGCGGGGTGCTGCGGCGTCGCGGGCGCGTTCGGGTACGAGGCCGAGCACTACGCCGTGTCGGTCGCGATGGGCGAGGAGCGCCTCGCGCCGGCCGTCCGGAAGGCACCGGGGGCGACGGTCGTCGCGGCGGGGACGAGTTGCCGCGCGCAGATCCAGCACACGACGGGACGGGCCGCCCTCCACCCCGCCGAGGCGCTCGCGGCGCGGTTGCCGTAGCGGCTACGCCAGACGCTGCACGTGCTCGGTGCTGCATTCCAAAGCATCCGAGCCGGGATCAGAGGCCTCCTGGCACGGCCGCTGCCAGCGCGTCCCGCCCGCTCCTCGCCCGCACTCCCCGCGACACCACCGTGGCGCTTCCCCCCGACACCTCCAGCGTCTCGTCGTGGAACGTCACGACCCACCGCCGGAGCGCATACGGATCGGCCATCGCCTCCCACACCGCGTGGAATGC
>JANPJI010000362.1:0-6844 GCA_031425425.1 Rubricoccaceae bacterium | reverse complement strand
CGCCGGCTGTGCGGACGACGAGGCGCCCGCTCCGGGAGTCGAACCGCGCCTCGTCCGTCGAGGCGAGCGCGCCCGTCTCGAAGAGGACGTGGGCCGCGGCGAGCGTCGCGTGCCCGCACAGGTCCACCTCGACGGCCGGCGTGAACCAGCGCAGCCCGTACGCGCCGGACCCGTCCGGCACGACGAATGCGGTCTCGGAGAGGTTCATCTCGGCGGCGAGGGCCTGCATCCACGCCTCGTCGGCGGGGGCATCCAGCAAACAGACGGCGGCCGGGTTGCCGCCAAACGGCCGCTCGGAAAACGCGTCGACGGTGTGGAGGATCATGAATGGACCCGTGCTGTGGGTGGAATGCTGACGCTTTCTTTTGGCTAAACCGGTACTCCGTCGGCCTTGTTCGGGCACGCCTCGCGGCGGCAGTGGCCGTACACGGTGAGCGCGTGGCGCGCGACCTCGAAGCCGTAGATGCCGGCGACCGTGTCCTGGATGTTCTGGAGGCGCGGGTCGCAGAACTCGAGGATCTCGTGGCAGTCGAGGCAGATCAGGTGGTCGTGCTGCCAGTAGGCATAGGCCCGCTCGTAGCGCGCCTGGTGCTGCCCGAACTGGTGCTTCACGGCGAGGTCGCACTCGATCAGGACGTCGAGCGTGTTGTAGACCGTCGCCCGGCTCACGGCCACGCCGCGCTCCTGAATGCGGCCGTAGAGCGTGTCCGCATCGATGTGGTCCGGCGTCGCGTAGAGCGCGTCGAGCACGGCGAGGCGCTCCGGCGTCTTGCGAAGGCCGCGGCCCTTGAGGAAGTCGACGAAGTGGCGGCGGACCTCGTCGAGCTGGGCGTGGGGAAGAGACATGGCGCGAAGCTACGGGACGGGGGGGACGGGGGGTGGCCAACGCCCGGCGTTCCCCGATGGCCGTTGCTTACCGCCGCCGCTGCGCCCATCGGCTCGCCTCCCCTGCGCCGTTCTCCACCGTGGCGGCCGGTGCGCGGTCGAGGGCAACGAGGCCGGCGGCGAGAAGGGCCGCCTCGACGGCCTCGGCCGGCGGGTCGAGCGCCTCGGGCGTGAGGTAGCGGTCGACGAAGCCCGTGTCGAAATGCCCCAACCGGAACGCTTCGTGCTGCATGACGAACCGGCAGAACGGGATCGTCGTCGGCACGCCGGCCACGTCGTACTCGGCGAGCGCGCGGTCCATCCGGGCGATGGCCTCGTCGCGCGTGCGGCCCCATGCGGTCAGCTTCGAGATCATCGGGTCGTAGTACAGCGGCACCGCGTCGCCCTCCTCGACGCCGGCGTCGGTGCGGACGAATGGACCCGACGGCGGGCGGTGCCGCAGCAGCAGGCCCGGCGCGGGCAGGAAGCCGGCCCGGACGTCCTCGGCGTACACGCGGCACTCGACGGCGTGGCCGTGGATGCGGAGGTCCGCCTGGTCGAATCCCAGCGGCTCGCCCTCGGCGACGCGGATCTGCTCCGCGACGAGGTCGAGCCCGGTGATCGCCTCGGTGACGGGGTGCTCCACCTGGAGCCGCGTGTTCATCTCCAGGAAGTAGAACGCCGGTCCGCCCGGCGCGCCTTCGTCCAGCAGGAACTCGACCGTGCCGACGCCGACGTAGCCGCACGCCCGCGCCGCCTCGACGGCTGCCGCGCCCATCGCCGCCCGCATCTCCGGCGTCAGGACGGCGCTCGGGGCCTCCTCGACCACCTTCTGGTGCCGCCGCTGGATGCTGCACTCGCGCTCGAAGAGGTGGACGATGTGGCCGTGCTGATCTGCGAGGACCTGGATCTCGATGTGACGCGGCCCGACGAGGTACCGCTCGACGTACACGCGCCCGTCGCCGAACGCGCTCTGCGCCTCGGACCGCGCCCGCTCGAACAGGCCCGCGAAGTCCTCCGCGCGTTCGACGACGCGCATCCCCTTGCCGCCGCCGCCGGCCGCTGCCTTGACGAGCACCGGGTAGCCGATCTCCCCCGCGACGCGCTCCGCCTCGCCCGCGTCGTCGATCGCGTCGACCGTGCCGGGGGCCATCGGGACGGCCGCAGCCTGCATCAGGCGCCGCGCGGCGGTCTTGTCGCCCATGAGGCGCATCGCTTCCGGCGGCGGGCCGATGAACACGATGCCGGCCGCGGCGCACGCCTCGGCGAAGGCCGCGTTCTCGCTCAGAAACCCGTAGCCGGGGTGGATGGCGTCCGCGCCGGTCGCCTGCGCCGCGGCGAGCACGCGCTCGCCGACGAGGTACGACTCCGACGACGGGGCCGCCCCGATGGCCACGGCCTCGTCGGCGAGGCGCACGTGGAGGGCCGATGCGTCCGCCTCGGAGTACACGGCCACGGTCGCGATCCCGCGCTCGCGGCACGTCCGGATGACGCGGACGGCGATCTCACCGCGGTTGGCGACGAGCACCTTCCGGATTCTTCTGAGTGTCATTTCGGCGGGACCCTGAGGGATGGCACGGTGTTCGAAGGAAGCGGTTACATACAGGGCGTGAAGCGCGCGCCCCGAGGCGATGTTCGAAGCTACCGACTACTACCACACGCTCGAGATCGACGAGTCCGCCTCGGCGGAGGCGGTCAAGCACGCGTACCGTCGGCTCGCGCTCGCCTATCACCCGGACCGCAACGCGGGCGACCCGGTCGCCGAGGAGCGGTTCAAAAGCATCCAGAGCGCCTACGAGGTTCTCGTGGATGCGACTCGGCGCGCCGCCTACGACCGCTCGCGGCACAGCCCGTTCGGCCGCGGCGGCCTGTTCGACAGCGCCGGGCACCGGGCATCGGGCGGCTCGCCACCTGCGCCGGCGGCGAGCCGCAGCGACGTCTTCTCGTTCTTCTTCAACGACGACGCGCGGACGGCGGCGCGCGGGGCCGACGTCGAGGCGCAGCTCCAACTCACCTTCGACCAGGCGCTCCGTGGGGGGACGACTGACCTACCGGTGCACAGCGGCGAGCCCGTCCGGCTCATGATCCCGCGCGGCGTGCGGACCGGCGTCAAGATCCGCGTCTCCGGCCGCGGTCGCCGCGCCGACGGCGGCACGCCGGGCGACCTCTTCGTCACGCTCCGCGTGGACCCGAGCCCGCGCTTCCGCCGCGAGGGCGACCACCTCCACATCGTCGAGACGGTCTCGGCGCTCGAAGCGATCCTCGGCACGGCGCGCTCGATCACGAACGCTTACGGCCAGACCATCCGTGTCGCGATCCCGGCGGGGACGCAGCCCGGCGAGCGCCTCCGCCTCCGCGGGCAGGGCGTCGTGACGGACAAGCGCATCGGCGACCTGTTCGTCGAGGTCAACGTGATGGTGCCGCGCGAACTGACGGACGCGCAGCGCGCCGAGCTGGAGCGCGCCGCCCAGGCGGCCGGTCTGCTGTAGCGGTACGCCGGTCGGCTATCGCTCCACGCGTGCTCGGAGCCACTCGAAGGTGGCTTCTGCGCGTTCTGGCCGGTCGAAGAGGACGAGCCAGCCCGGCCGGAGGCGCTGGTAGATGCACAGCGCTCTGTCCGACAGGTAGAACGACGCGCTGTGGGCCGTGGCGATCCGGTGAGTGCCGATGGCGTTCTCCAGCGTGAGATGGTACGCGCCTTCGGAAACGGTTCCGGGAAGGTCCCAGCCGAATGGGTCGGCGGCGAGGCGCTCCCTGTGTTGTTCCAGCATCCTCGGCTCGTGCTCGGTCAGGTCTGTACCCACGCTCCCCAGGCTGCGCCACCGTGCGTCAGCGACCGATCGCGGCTGGCGTGGAAGTCCGGCAAGTGTTCGGTCGAGAAGGGCGAAGAACGCTTCGGTCCCGGCGTCCAGGTCCAGCACGAGGCGTCGCGAGTCGCTCGCGAGGCGCACGATGGCCCCGTCGGCGAAGACAACGATGTCCTGTACGCTCGCGAGCGGGACGTACCGCGTCGGGCGCTCCGCATCCAGCAGAACGAGGCGCTGGCTGGTGAGGACGATCCGCCCGGGTCGCAGCGGGGACATGAACCGGTCCCACGGAAACCGCTGGTGGCGGGTGTCGGCGTTCGACACGCCGTCCACGAACGCACTCCGGAGGGCATCGCTGCGCTTGTCCGCCCATCGGGCCGGGACGTCGGCGTGTGCCGTCTCGTTCGGCCCCAGCCGGATCTGGACATGCAGGTCGGGCATCGGGGCGGACCGGATCTTCCACCGGTTCGCAGCCGCGTCCAGCATCGCCACGAGGTCCGGCCCGACCGTGACGCCGAGCGCCCGGGCTGCGCCGGCCACGTCCGCCGCCTCGTCCGGCGACAGCTCGCCGTCGCACAAGACGCGAGCGACGACGCGGAGCAGGCGCGCGCGGGCGGGGGCATCGGTCGCCGCCCGCGCCCGCGTCGGGTCGAGCCCGAGCGCGAGCTGAAGCGCGTACAGGTGCAGCCGCTCGCCCACCGAGAGGCAGTCGTCCGTGAGGGCGACGGTGACGGCATCGCCGAAGGCGCGCTCGTGAACGGGCTGGACGTCGGCGGCTGTGAGCGCGAGCGTTTCCGCGGCGCGGGTGAGCACGCGGCACTGGTGGTCGTCGAGGGCACCGCGTGCGAGGGCTTCGCCAAACAGTCCCTCGTAGAGAGCGAGGCGCTCGTCGCGGAAGGCTGTGCGGAGGTCGATGCCACGCTCGCGCGCGATGCGGTCGGCGTCGGCCGGGCCGTAGTCGGCCGGCGTGTCCGCCCCGGCGACGACGAGGTTGTGCAACTCGACGAACGCGTTGCGCTCGGGCTCGCGCCCGAACAGGTCGGGCGGCGCGGTGGGCAGCAGGTCCACGCTACGCGAGGACGATCTGGCGGCGCAGCCGGGCGACGGGCAGGTTGGACTGCTCGCGGTACTTGGTGACCGTCCGCCGGGCGATCGGGAAGCCTTCACCGGCGAGCATCTCGGCCAGCGCCTGGTCGGACAGCGGGTGCGCCTTGTCTTCGGCCGCGATCATCCGCTCGAGGAGCGCCTTGACCTCTTTGTTCGAGACCTCCTCGCCGTCGTCGTTCGTGATCCCCTCCGAGAAGAAGAACTTGAGCTCGAAGACGCCGAACTCGGTCTGGACGTACTTCCCGTTGACGACCCGGCTCACGGTCGAGATGTCCATCAGGATGATGTCCGCGATGTCCTTGAGGATCATCGGCCGCAGGCTGCCCATGCCGTTGACGAAGAACTCCTCCTGGATCGTCACGATGGCCTCCATCACGCGGAGCATCGTCTGGCGGCGCTGCTGGATCGAGTTGATGAACCACCGGGCGGACTCCATCCGCGTCTTGAGGAAGTTCTTGGTCTCGTCCACCTCGGCGATGCCCGTGCGGCCCTTTGCCGAGAGGTCGTTCCACATGTTCCGGTAGTGCCGGTTCACGCGCAGCTCGGGCGCGTTGCGGCCGTTGAGCGCGATCCGGAACTCGTCCTCCTCGCGCGTCACCGTAAAGTCCGGCGTGATGTAGTTGGTCTGCGCGACGACGTCGCCCTCGCCGGGCTTGGGGTCGAGCGACCGGATGAGGTCGAAGGCCTCCTTGAGCTCCGTCTCGTCCAGGTTCAGCTTGCGCATGATCTGGTCGAAGTGCTTCATCGTGAACGCCTTGTACGCGTCGCGGAGCATCCGGACGGCATTCGTGCGGCCGGGCGTCGCCGGCGGGAGCATGTCCAGCTGCACGAGCAGGCACTCGCGGAGGTCGCGGGCGGCGATGCCGACGGGGTCGAGGCGCTGGATGCGGCCGAGCACCTTCTCGACGTCCGCCTCGGTGAGCATCAGGCCGTGGTTGAACATCACGTCGTCGAGGATGGACTCGACGGGCCGGCGGAGGTAGCCGTCCTCGTCGATCGAGCCGATGATCTGGTCCGCGACGAGCGCCTGCGTCTCGTTGAGGTCCAGCAGGCCGACCTGGTCGTAGAGGCCGTCGGCGAGCGACGACGTTGCGGCCATGGGCGCCTCGCGGTCGTCCTCCTCGGCGGACCGGTCCACCTCGGCCTTGTAGCCGTAGAGGTCGTCGGGGGCGTTGAGGAATTCGTCCCAGTCGAACTCGTCCGAGTTGCGCTCGGCCTCGGGCTCCTCCTGCGCGGCTTCAGCCTCGGCGACGTCGGCCTCGGGCGTGTTGTCCTCGAACTCCTCCTCGCCCTCTTCGAGGAGCGGGTTGGACTCCAGCTCGGCCTTGATCCGCTGCTCCAACGCCAGCGTGGGCAGCTGGAGCAGCTTGATGTACTGGATCTGCTGGGGCGAGAGCTTCTGCTGAAGCGACTGGCTCTGGCGGAGGTTCAGCATGGCGGGAGGGGGGAGCCCGGAGGATATCGGCGGCGCGCGATGCGCCGTTAACGGCGGTCGGCCTCAATCTCGACGCCGAGGTCGTCGCGGCGCTGATCGAGGGTTTCGCGGAACCGGGCGAACCAGTCCACGCCGTAGCGCCGCGTGAGCGGGGTCTCGAGGAAGTCGGCGAGCTGCGTCGAGGTCCGCCGGCCGTGCGGAATGGCCGGGCGGCAGAGGTCGATCTGCTCGTAGTTGAGGACCTCGACGGCGTCCGCGCCCGTCCCGTAGGCCTCGATGCGGATGGGGTAGAGGTGGCACGAGAGCGGCTTCTCCCAGTCCGTCTTGCCCTCCCAGTACGCGTTCTGGATGGCGCACTTGGCCACGCCGCGGTCGTAGACGACGAACACGCACTCGCGGCCGCGGACGGTCGTCGTGCCGTAGCCGTCGGTCTCGTTGCCCTCCCACGTGCCGCTCTTCTCGATCTCCAGGAGTGCCTCGGGGCGGAGCTTGCTGCGGACGACCGTCAGGGCGTGCTCGACGCGCGGAAGCTCGTCCGCGTCCAGCGGCGCACCGCGGTCGCCGTGAACGCAGCACCCGCCGAGGCACGAGCCGAGGTGGCACGCGAAGGGCGCATCCAGGAGCGCATCGG